>JAEXBH010000180.1 GCA_023394215.1 Bacillota bacterium
CTGCGAATCTTTATGCGGACTTATGGATAAGGTTGTAGTAAAATAATCAAACCCATTCTTTTTGGCAAAATCCGCCGCCTCCCTAAGCCTTAAATCAAAGCATTTATGACATCTTGAGCCCCCCTCCGGATCTTCTTCATGCCCCTTTACCACATCATAATATTCTTTGGGTTCATACCTTGCCCCTGCAAAATGAACAGGATATTTTGTCTTCATCTTATCTATTAAACACCTTTGTTCCTCTTCCCTAAAATAAAACTCGGCTTCAGGATATATATTTGGATTATAATAAAGAACCGTAATCTCAAAATAATTTGAAAGATAGTCCAATACATAGGTTGAGCACGGCCCACAACATGAATGAAGAAGGAGCTTCGGCACCACATCTTCCTTTTCAACAAGTTTTAATATTTTATCAAGTTCCAATTGGTAATTCATCTTTTCCATCATCAATGCTTTCCTTCATGACCTTCTGCAGGAATAAAGCTTCCTTTTTTAACAGCTTCCTCATACTCCTCAGGACTTATTATATACTCTTCTCCCTTGTACCAAACATGAATATGATCCTTATGTTTATAAATCTTTTCAAAAACTTGATCCTCCTTCTTTGCCTCATGTGTAAATTCAGTCGGTACATACTGATTGCCGTCAGCCTTCAACGCAGGATCTTCTTCTGTATAATATTCACCGTTTTTAGTTATAACATGCCATACATTTCCGTGCTTATGATAAGAAACTATTTCTCCACTTTCACTTCCTCCCCGCTCAAGTCTCGCCTTAAAAAGATTGTTATCAGAAACTTTAAGCTCCTTATAATCGACTTCATTAATAAAATAAATCTTACCTAAGTAAGACATTTGCAGATGACCGCCGTATTTTGCAAATTCAACCTCAACCTTTTTCCCCTCTATATAGATAAATTCGTGGTATATACCGTCTTTTCTCTTCATAATATCAGGATTTCTATAATCATCCTGCTCTGCTTTGCTCTTTCCCTCTTCAAGAGTTGATTCTTTCAAGTCTCCCTTACAGGCAACCAAAGTCAAAAGAATTATAAGAATTATAATATAAAATTTTTTCATCCTGCCTCCTATATTTTATATAATACCTTAAATAAATATTAATAAACAATATCAATTATATTTAAATAATAAATTAAAAAGAAGTGCCGAACCTAAATCCCTGCACTTCAATTGCAATCAATATTCCGATAATTTGTTTTTTACCAACTCAACCAAGGCTTTTACTGCTGTTTCCTCATCTTCACCCTCAGCCTTGATTGTAATTTCCTGCCCTTTACCGGCACTCATACTTAAAACTCCCATAATCGACTTTCCGTTATAAGTACGCCCTTCTTTTATAACTTCTATATCTGAGCAATACTTTATAGCTTCTTGGATAAATAGGGATGCAGGTCTGGCATGTAAACCAATTTCATTGTTTACTCTAACACTTTCTTGATACATGATATAAACCCCTCTCACGTAATTTTCATTAATATATAAGGATTATAACATAAAAAAAACGAAGAGTAAATGAAAAATAGAGAAAAGGTTTACATTTATTTATAAACTTTAATAAAATATCAAAGTTTCTTCCTGCACAAACAACCCCTATAAAATAAAACAAAAAGAGAGGAAGTATTCACAACCCCTCCCTAAATTTATAAATTACTCTTATCGCGTTAACTTTATTGTCTTTGACCCAAAAGCCCGTCTAATTTATATAAACCTGCCCAACTGTCTTTAACTCTTTCAATCTTTGTGATTATAGAATTAAAAGTCGCTTCTTCTTCAACTTGTTCGTGAATAAACTTTGACAAGAAATTTTGTACCGGTCTATTCTTTTCTTTTAGAGCTTGCTCATACAATTTTGTTATATTTTCAGTAACTACTTTTTCGTGAGCCAAAGCTTTTTCAAACACGTCCAAAATAGAATCAAACTTTCCTGCTCCCGGATCCAAAGTCCTAAACTTTACGGAATTGCCAAGATTTTGTAGCATATTCTTAAATTCTTCAGCGTGCTCAACTTCTTCCGAAGCTTGTAACTCCATAAAATGTGCCATACCGTCCATTTCCATATCTTTAAGGAAAGCAGCCATTGTCTTATAAATATAGGCTGACTCATATTCAAAATTCATTTGTTCGTTCATTGCATCGTATAATTTCATTTTCTCTTCTCCTAATTAAATTTATTTATCTCTATGAACCATATATACCCATGAAAAAACATTTTAAGCTAAAATTTTACAATATCATTATAAATATTGATAAATTCCCTTGTAATTTTTGCAGTGAATCCCCAAATAACATAATCTTCGTACCTGTAAAATATAATCTTGTCTTTAGGTCTTATAAACTTATAATCCTTGCCGTTCGGTATAAGTTCATAAGGAAAAGATTCATTAAAATTTAAAGTAGAAGTTAATGAGTATTCCATAGGCTCTTCCTCTAAAAAGAACTTGAAAGGAACAGTAAAAAGCTTCTCAACTTCATCAGGATTCGGATTTATATCCCTAAAATTAATATCTTTAATTTTAATAACAAAACTCCTTATTCTCCTAAGTCCGTGAGCAACCAGATAGTTTGCCTCTCCCAAAAGTTCTATATTATTTAAGCCTATATTTAATTCTTCACAAGTCTCTCTAAGAGCAGCCTGAGCTGCAGCTTCCCCTGATTCAATCTTTCCTCCGGGAAATGAAACTTCATTAGGTTGATTTATATTTTTAGATCTTAACTCAAAAATAAGCTTCCACTCTCCGTCATCCTCGTCAAAATAAAGCGGAATAGCGACTGCATACTCATTTTTTACATCTACCGGCCTCGGTTCATAAGTTTCTAAATAATCTTTAATTTGCTCTATATTCATAAAACCTTCTGACTTCACTATTTATTAATAAAGAAAATCCTCTGATTTGCTAAGTTCTTTTTTTGCCTGATTATACTCATTAATCAATCTCTCAAAGATTTCCTCAACACTTTCTCTTCTATCGACATATCCCACACTTATACCTGCCATCATGGAGCCTGTTTGCCTGTCACCTTCATAAACAGCCCTTGATAAAGAACCTGTAACAACTTTTATAATTTCCTCTTCGGCTGCCCCTTCTCTTTCAAGTCTGTTATACTCTTTAGTCATTTTGTTTGAAATCTGCCTTACCGGACTTCCGGCTTTTACTCCTGTAAGATCAGTTTCATATTCCTTAGCATCTATAACCGCATCCTTAAAAGCTTGATGAACTTCAGTTTCATGGGCTGCTAAAAATCTTGTTCCAAGCTGAACTCCTGAGGCTCCCATTACCTGTGCTGCAAGTATTTGCCAACCGTTGGCATAACCTCCGGC
>JAEXBH010000023.1 GCA_023394215.1 Bacillota bacterium
GCTATAACCGTAGGTATAAATACTATTGCTAAAATCAAAATAGCAATTAAGGATAAAACTATATCGAATAATCTTTTTATATATCTTTTATACACTAAAAATCTCCTATTTTTCTTGATCGCTATAAATAAAATAGGCTATTTTTTCATATCTATTATTTACAGGATTTACATTTTCCCCTTCTTCATAATAAGTGAAGGACGGATATTTCTCCAACTCTTCCTTAAAATCGCCGTATTTTGCAGGCGTATTTGGCTTTTGACAAATAAATTCCAAAGTATAGTTTTTACTTGGATCTCTGTAATTTTCCAATTCACTTACATCTCCATTCAACAAATGTTCAAATGTAAGCTTTATAAGATTAACCCCTGTGTATTTTTCTAATATATTCCACATATGACATCCGTCAAGTCTTGGTGTTATTTCTATTATGTAAGGCTTGTTGTTTTCAACCTTTACTTGAGCATACATAGGTCCATTTTCAATACCTAATTTTTGACAGGCTTTTTCCAATATATCCCTAAGCTCTTTATTTCCTTTATCGTCAAGACTCTTTGAAGGAAGTTCATGTTTGTGAATAAGGCCGAAATACTCATCCCAAGTTATTCTGTCTGATGCTTGTATAAATTTTAACTCTCCATCCACCATATAAGTATTTACAGAGATTTCTTGACCTTCAATATAATCTTCAAGTATAACTTTTCCTGATCTCGAATAAGCTTTAGCTATATTAAAAGCTTCTTCATATTGACTCATATCATTTATGATAGCAACCCCTCTTTGTCCTTGTGAATCTGCAGGTTTTAATATAAACGGAATATCTAATTCAACATCATCGGAAGAAGACTCAACTATCTGAAACTTCACATTACCTTTAAAATCATTGCCCAGACTTGTCCTCATCCTTGTTTTATCATTACAATTTTTAGCAGCTTCTTCACTGACAAACTTAGGCATACCAAGCATAGTGCTTATTTTACAAGCTTGTGGTATAGCCATATCTGATCCTACCGAATAAACAATATCAATATTGTTATCCTTAATATACTCTATAACCTTATCGGTATCCATAAAGTCTATATTTTCAGAATAATCTGCAGGAACCCCCTTTCCCACCGATCTTGCGATTGCATAAACTGTAACACCCATCTTTTTCAATTCTTTCATGGCATCAACTTGCACGGGTGCCGCCCCTAAAATTAAAATCTTTTTCATCTTTTCCACCTATAAATTATTTTTTATTTCTTCATCTAAAATGCTTTCCATAATTTTATTTAAATCAAATTTAGGAAACCACCCTATCTGCTTTTTTAATTTATCTATAGAAACCTTATTAGTTTCCCCTTTTTCAAAATCTTTAACTATTTCAAGATTGCCCTTATAGTCATGATTTATATTACATCTAATATAATCTACTATTTCAGTTAAACTGTATTCAATATCCGAACCGACATTATACTCAGTGTTCCATTCAATCAAATCATATTTGCTTATTATATCAATAAAGGCATCTACCGCATCGTAAACGTGTATAAAAGAATACAGGAAACCATCCTCTTTTACTGAAATATCTTCATCTTTCAAATATGCCTTCAAAAGCTTATTATTTATTCTTATATCAAAATTTGGTCCTACTATACTGCCTAAGCGTAAATTAAGATAACTTAAGCCTTTTTTTTCAGAAAATTTCTTAGTAAGGTCCTCAACATATAACTTTGCAAGCCCATATAAATTAAAAGGCACCGGTATATCCGTTTCCAAAGCTTCTTTTGTCCTGTTTTTATCGTATACACTTTGACTTGACACGTTCAGTATATATCTGCAACCCATCTGAAATACTTTTTCGTACATAGTTCTGGTATAATCAAAAGACTCAAACAACAAAACCGAATCATTTTTTCTCGGAAATGCCAAACTTAAAAAAAATCCGTTTTTTAAATCCAGCTTTGATGAAAGAAACTCAGAATTTGTCATTATTTGAATATTATCATTGTCAAATCCTTCAAATACTCTTCCATCCTTTATGAGTCCTATAACCTTAAAACCTCTATCAGCTAAATTGGGCAAAAGTCTGCTTCCTATATAGCCATTTGCCCCTGAAATCACAACTGTTTTTTCTTTAAACATAAAATCCTCATTGATACAATACTTCTATTATAATATAAACCGATTCTCAGTAAAATACAAGAGAATCAAGATATTAAGAATTTCAAAATTTTAACATATCCGAAATATATTAGACTATTTTCCTCAATTAAAATATAATATTATAGAATACAAGGAGGATTTATGAATGTACTTTTGATTTCCGCTATCTCTTGGTTTATTGCTCAATCTTCCAAGGTAGTGTACTTTTATTATTTAAATAGAAAAATAAATTGGGCATTATTTATGGCTTCAGGCGGCATGCCTTCTGCTCACTCTGCCTTCATTACCTCCACCGCTCTTCAAATCGGTTTGAAAGACGGGTTTAACTCTACACTTTTTGCCTTGGCTTCTTCTGTGGCATTTATAATTATTTATGACTCTTTTAATGTGAGAAGGTCTGTAGGTTTACAGGGAAAAACTATAAATCTTATGATTGATTATTATAAAAACATTGATGATGAAAAAGAAGAGATAAAAAAACTGAAAGAAGTTATGGGACACACCCCTCTTCAAGTAACATTCGGCGTAATATTGGGCATATGCGTTGTACTTGTGAGCAACTTTCTCGGCTTGATTTAGTTTTAAATTAGTATATAATATATATTAAATAATTTAGGGGAGTAGCTATATATATTTAGTCGTCACGACGGAGAAATCCCGGCTAAATACCTAAACAGGAAGCAAGACCTAAGTTGGAGCAAGGGGCCAACTGGGTCTTTTATTATTTATGGAGGTTAATATGAATTGGTTTACCGGAAACACCGAATCCGTTCTTTCAGGACTTGAAACTGATAAAAACAACGGTTTAAGCAGTGCTGAAGCCCTGAAAAGACTTGAAAAATACGGTGAAAATAAACTGGAAGAGAATAAAAAAAAGCCCTTCTACAAAAAATTATTAGAGCAATTGCTTGATCCTATGGTAATTATCCTTATCATAGCAGCTGTACTTTCAGCCCTTACAAGCGATTGGATAGAAATGGTAATCATACTTGCCATAGTAGTTTTGAACTCAACAATGAGTCTTATTCAGGAGGGAAAGGCGGAAAATTCCGTTGAAGCTTTGCAAAAAATATCGGCACCCGATGCAAAAGTTTTGCGTGACGGCAAGTACCAAACTGTAAAGTCCACTCAATTGGTACCCGGAGACATAGTAAAACTTGAAACCGGTGATATAGTTCCTGCAGACATGAGACTTTTAGAAAGTGTCAACCTTAAAATTGACGAATCTTCGCTTACCGGAGAATCGGTAGCCGTTGATAAGGATGCAAGTGTAGAATTCGATAGGGAACTTGAAATAGGTGACAGAACAAACTATGCTCATTCATCATGTATAGTCACTTATGGTCGTTGTGAGGGTGTTGTCACAGCTACAGGTCACAATACGGAAATAGGTAAAATTGCTACAAATATTTCAACTTTGGAAAATGAAGAATCTCCTCTTCAAAAGAAACTTGCCAAACTGTCCAAGACTATAGGACTTTTGGTAATAGGAGTTTCTATTTTGGTGTTCATAGTAGGTATGATAAGACCTGATATGAACTTTATTGAATCACTTATGACGGCAGTATCCCTTTCAGTTGCTGCAATCCCTGAAGGAATGGCGGCTGTTGTAACAATAGTATTATCCATAGGTATGAACCGCATGGCGAATAAAAATGCCATAGTTAAAAAGCTTTTAGCTGTAGAAACTCTTGGAACAACTACAGTTATATGCTCAGATAAAACAGGTACTCTTACTCAAAATGAAATGACTGTAAAAAAGGTATTTGTTGACGGTATAGTTTATGATGTTGAAGGTGTAGGTTATGAACCCGTTGGTGATTTCCTTGTAGAAGGAAGCAAAATAAACACTGAAGGCATAAAAGGGCTTGAACTTTTAATGTCTGCAGCCAGCCTTAACAATGACGCAAAATTGGTTGAAGAAACAGGCCAATACAATATAGTGGGAGATCCTACAGAAGGTGCCCTTATTACCTTGGGTCAAAAGGCAGGGCTTATAAACGACCATCTTAATGAAAAATTCCCAAGGATCAAAGAGTTGCCTTTTGATTCCGATAGAAAAATGA
>JAEXBH010000036.1 GCA_023394215.1 Bacillota bacterium
CTATTATAAGGGTATGCTCAAATTGCCCCGCTCCGGGAGCATTAAGCCTGAAATATGACTGCAAAGGCACATCAACCTTTACTCCCTTAGGTACATAAACAAATGAACCTCCTGACCAAACTGCATAATGCAAAGCCGCATACTTATGGTCATTTGATTCTATGGCCTTTTCAAAATAAGCCTGTACTATTTCGGGATATTCTCTCACAGCAGTGTCCATATCGGTATATATAACTCCCTGCTCTAAAAGATATTCCTTAATATTATGGTAAACTACCTCCGAATCATATTGAGCCCCAACCCCTGATAAAGAATCTATCTCAGCTTGAGGTATCCCAAGGTCGGTAAATGTTTTTCTTATATCTTCCGGAAGATCCTTCCAGTCCGCCTTCATATCCGATTTAGGCTTTATATACGTGATAAGTTCATCAATTTTTACATCTGAAATATCAGGTCCCCAATTAGGATTTTCAAGCTCATAAAAATGCTTAAGCCCCTTTAACCTGATATTAAGCATCCACTCAGGCTCCTTTTTTTCATTGGAAATATCTCTTACAATGGCTTCATTTAAGCCTTTTTCGGAAATTTTATCCCATTCGAACTTATTTCTCCTGTCAAAAATGCCCCTATCTATATCTGCAACCTGCGTCCTGTTAACCATTTGCGACCTCTTCTCTTATCCAGCCATAGCCCTTTTCTTCAATTTGGTCTATAAGGCTTGCATCTCCGGATTTAACAATTTTTCCATCAATCAAAACATGAACAAAATCAGGTTTTATAAACTCTAATATTTGCCTGTGATGGGTAATTATAAGCAAAGACTTTTCTTCGTTCAAAAAGTTCTTTACAGCCTCGGAAACCATCCTTGTAGCATCAACATCCAAGCCGGAATCCGTTTCATCAAGCATAATCAACTTAGGATCTAAAATCTTCATTTGAAGAATTTCAGCCTTTTTCTTTTCCCCTCCGGAAAAGCCTACATTTAAATATCTCTCAGCATAGTTTTCCTTCATACCCAAAGCTTGCATCTCAGCCTTAAGCTCCTTTTTAAACTTAAGAATCGGTTGATTTTCTTCTGTAATGGTCATCTTTGCTGTCCTCAAGAAATTTTCAACGCTTATGCCGGCAACTTCTTCAGGATTTTGGAAGGACATAAAAATACCCCTCTTAGCCCTTTCATCGGCTCCAAGCTCTGAAATCTCTTCGCCTTCAAAATTTATACTTCCACCAACAACCTCATACTTGGGATGGGCCATAATAGCATTGGTAAGAGTAGACTTTCCTGCCCCGTTAGGCCCCATCAAGACGTGAATTTGACCCTTATCTATACTAAGATTAATGCCTTTTAATATATTTTTTTCTCCAACATTAACCTTCAAATCTTTAATTTTTAACATGATTTCTCTCCTAAAATTTATAAAATCTTCCTCAGCATTTAAAGTATACTAATTTAGTCAAGATTAGTCAACGCTCACTATTTAGCCGTTTTAATTATATTTAATTATTTTAATTATCAAATTGACTGCCGCTACTGATATGCAGATAAATATTTCTAAGCCTTGTAAGATTCTCTCCGGAACTTTCAATATCACCCTTAACTTCCTTCATTTTACTGCTTTTTGCCCTTCTATTTGTAAGCATATCCTCCTGACTATATGGAAATAAACTCAGGGTCTTTTCCAAACTCTCTTCCATATTTCTTATTTGCAGCTCAGCAAGCTCTTTATCAAAGTAATCCTCATTATCAAACAAATCAAGCTTATTGTAAAAGCGGTCAATAACGGAAAAATCCTTCTTTTCCAAAGCCTTGTACAGGCTCTCAAACATAAAATTCGCCCTTTTATCCCTGCTGAAAACTGGGCTTGTTTTTAAAGTCACCCGCTCAAGTTTTGAAAAAAAATCATCATAAGCCAAAACTTGCTTAAGCTCATCCAAACTCTTTCTGTTCTTATTTAACCTGTCCTTCAAAATTTTAATTTGATTTTCCAAATCCACAAGTTCTTTCCTGGCAGTAAAACTTGATAACTGATCCTGATAAGGCCTTGCCATATGCCCATAAATAAAACTATCCTCAAGTTTCCTGTCCATTACCATGGACTCATAAATATTTTCCATCTTTTTTATTTGAAGACTTCCAAAATCCTTTATATATTCTTCCTCTAAAAATCTCTTGTAGAAAAAAGTATAAAATGTATACTCCTTAACCTTATCTAAATACTTCTTTTTCATAATAAACCTCTCAAAGGGTTATTATAACATAATTAGTCCACAATATGTGGACTAATTATGTTTCAACGTTCCCTCAGGTCCCATATTTTTTTACGAATAATTTATATAGACTTCCCCTCTTTTTATTCATACAAGTTTCATCATATTCAAAGGACAGATACAAACAAAAGAAATAATTTTTGTGGCATAATGTATTTTTCCCCACTTCCGAATTTTCAATGTTTTTAGCCTTGCTTTAGCCTAAATTTGCAATATTTTTAATACTATCTTATAATATTGATATGAATTCAGGAGGCAGATATGACAGATTTTAAAAATGGATCAGTTAAGATTTCTAACAATATCATAGATCAGTTGATTGCAGAATCAGCCCTTAAGGTCGAAGGTGTGGCATCGGTATTAGGTTATAAAAATAAAAAGGTAGAGGCAAAAAGAAAAGACGGCATTGTTTCTGTAATTGACGGCAGTCAAATGGACATAGCCTTAAATCTTGTTCTATCTACCAAATCAAATATTTATGATGTATGTGAAAATGTTCAAAAAAATG
>JAEXBH010000073.1 GCA_023394215.1 Bacillota bacterium
AAGGTAAAGATTTTAAATAATAATATGGATGACCAAGATCTTTTAATTCAGGAGATTATTAAAAGATTAGGTGCGGATTTTGTATCCCATGTGGGTTCTAAATTTGTTTTGTACAGAAAGTCTGATAAGGAAATAATTGAACTTCCATAGGTGAGTTATGAAAAAGATAGGTATTTTAGGAGCAGCCTTTAATCCTATTCATATAGGGCACTTGATTTTGGGACAGGAGGCGGTAAATAAACTGAACCTGGACTCTTTGTTGCTTGTACCTACAAAGAATCCGTATCATAAAAGTGGGGAACTTTTGCCCTATGAGGATAGACTTAAGCTTACGGTAGATGCTTGTAAAGATAATGATAAATTTATAGTATTGGATATAGAGAAGGATTTTGAAGGGGCATCGTATACTTTTGATCTTATAAGAAGTCTTAAAGATAGAGAGGATGCGGACTACTATTTTATATTGGGTGCAGATAGCCTTATAAATTTGGATACATGGTACAGGTTTGAAGAACTTTTGCCTCAGATTAAGCTTGTAGTTTTCTCAAGACCCGGGTATTTTGATATAGAGAATCTTTTGAAAAGATATAGGAAGTATACGGAGATTTTTTATTTTGATCAGCCAAAAATCGAGATATCTTCCACTGATATAAGAAGTAGGGTAAAAAATGGCTTGAGTTTAAAATATTTGCTTAGAGATTCAACTATATCTTGTATTGAAAAAGAGGGATTTTATAGGGCTTATGATTTTGAGGATATAAAGAAAAAGCTTGAGAAAACCTTAAAAAAAAGCAGGTATGAGCATACTCTTAGGGTTGTGGATGAAGCCCTATATTTAAATAAGGAGTTCAAATTAAATTTAGATGAAAAAAAGGTAAAACTTGCGGCCTTGCTGCATGATTGTGCCAAACATAATGAAGTCTTTTATTTTGAAAAGCTAAAGGATATTGCCGGGCTTGACAGAACAATTTTAGACAAGGATTTTGATGCCCATGAGAAATTAGCACCCTATGTTTCAAAATTTGTTTATGGTGTTGATGATGAAGAGATTTGTCAAGCAATTGCCAGTCATACCAAGGGCAGGGTAAATATGTCGGCTCTTGATAAACTTATATATTTGGCTGATTATATTGAGCCCGGAAGAAATTTTGAGGGCTTGGATGACATAAAAGCTAAAATAAGCCGTGGGTTAAATGAGACTCTTTTAAAGGCTATGGATATTAATATTGAATTTCTGAAAAAGAACAGGGATTTTGTGGATGAGGTAACAATCGAAGCAAGGAATTCCGTATTGAAGGAGATATTGGATGGAAAAATTGGAGATAGTAAAGAAGGCTTGTGAGGATAAGCTTGGAGAGAATATAAATATAATTAAGGTAGATGACAAGACAACTATAGCGGATTATTTTGTAGTTGTTACAGGAAACAGTATCCTTCAAACACAGGCTATAGCAAATGAGATAGAATTTAAGCTTGAAAAGGAAGGATTTACCATTCTCGGACAAGAGGGCTTTAGAGATGGAGCTTGGATACTTATGGACTTGGGAGATATTATAGTTCATATATTTACAAGAGATAGTAGAGAATTTTACAGTTTAGAAAAGTTGTGGGATTAGTGACAGCTCACTGAGAGGTGAGTGTTGAATATTAAGAAAAATTTTGATAAGTTGCTTATAGCTTTTCTTTTGATCCTGTTTATAGGATTTGGACTTATAAATAAGGGATCTGTAAAGAAAAGCAGTGTAAATTTGCAGGAAAATTCCGATAAATATAATTTCCCTGTAAATAAAGATTTTGAGGGTAAGCAGGAAGTTTCTGAGAAAAATTTGGAAAATAAAGATTCAAAAATTTATGTTGACATAAGCGGACAGGTAAAAAAGCCGGGTGTTTATGAAATGAAATCCGGAGATAGACTTTTTTCTCTTATTGATAAGGCCGGGGGTTTGCTTGAGGATGCGGACCGGATGAGGATAAATTTATCCGTACTTTTGTCAGATCAGGCTAAAATTCACATATATAAAATCGGAGAAGAAGGAGCGTCTGAAAATCCGAGTCGGACAGAGAGCAATAAAAAGCTTGATTTAAATAAGGCGAGCCTGGATGAACTTATGACTATTCCTGGAATCGGAGAGAGTAAGGCTAAAAGGATAATTGATTACAGAGATAATAAAAGATTTTCTAAAATAGAAGATATTATGAATGTAAGCGGCTTTGGTCAAAAATCATTCGATAGAATAAAGGAATATATAATGGTGGAATGATTGAATAAAAGAAGCTTTTCTGATATAATGCAAATGTTGAGAATATGAAAGAGGTAAACTATGCGTAGGGTATTTTTAATTTTAATGATTTTATCAAGTGTGGCAATTGTAATTTCTACATTGCTTATGGAACCGAAGAGTGAAGGTATGGGCTCCTTATCAGGTAGCGAAACTAACGTATTCGGTAAATCCGCTTCTAAGGGAAAAGAAGCTTTACTTAGCAGAATAACTGTTGTATCATCTGTAATTTTTGCAGTTTCAACTGTTTTGGTTTCTGCTTTATCATAATATTGTAAATATTAAAGGATTAAGAGATGGGAAGTTTATCATATGTGATATCTTCCTATTTTTTATGAAATTTTACCGGCTCTTTGATATACTTATATTAGATGAAGAGGTATTTGTATGAAAAAAACTATTGAGGGTAAATTAAGCATAAATAAATCCGGTTACGGTTTTTTTATACCGGATAATGAGGAAATCAGTATATTTATAAGTAAGACCAATCTTAATAAGGC
>JAEXBH010000092.1 GCA_023394215.1 Bacillota bacterium
ATGTTAACCAGCATCTTTTCTCCCGGTATAACTACCGTCTTTACGGAATTTGCAAGGTCATTTATATTTAGCACCCTTATGTCCTGCACAACTGCAAGCTTATTAAGATTATAGTCATTTGTCATAACAAAGGCTCCGCTTTGCTGCGCAAGTTTCAAAAGCTTAATATCCACTTCCTTGATTTCAGGAAAGTCCTGATTACTTATCTCCACTGAAACCTTACCGGAAGTCTGCAGATCCTTGACTATATCAAGCCCCCTACGACCTCTTTCCCTCTTAAGTTCATCAGCGGAGTCAGCTATAAACTGAAGCTCTTCCAAAACAAACTCCGGTATAACAAGCTTTCCTTCAATAAATCCGGTATCGGCTATAGCCTTTATTCTACCGTCTATCAATACTGAAGTATCCAAAATCTTAGCTGATTGATCATCCTGCAATCTGTCACCCTTGATTTTAAACTTCGAAGTCTCTTTTTTCTTATTTCTATCAGCCTTTTTATCAAGCTTCAAAGGGAAAACCTGAAGTATTTCAGCCTTATTTCTCAATGCAATCCTGACACCTATACTTACAATAACAAAATATACGGCTACAGTCACAATCCACTTGACAAACTCCAAACTTGTCGGAAGCGATAACAGTGATATAGGCAAGCTAACAAAATATGAAATAATAAGTGCAAATAAAAGTCCAATCGACCCTATCACTATATCTCCCGTAGGTATTTTTTGAATTTTAGTATCCAACACATCAAGATTCTTCAAAACTTTTTTGATTATGCTCGGCGCCAAAAGGTAGCTCAAAAGCGCAAGTCCAACCATAAACACTCCATATACTATTGATTGAACCAAGTTGCTCTCAAACTTTACAAGTCCTGCCTGCATTGCTAATAAAACCAGGCTGTAGCCTATACCGCCACCCCCCAGCGCAAGAATAATCTTAGCAATTTTTCTAAACATTCATCCTCCTTATAAAGTGATCAATTCATCTATAAGTTCAGATGCTTCCTCCTTATCCATAGCTCCAATTAGTACCAGCTCAGAAACCATTATTCTTTTGCTGTTATTTAACATCTTCTTCTCAGAAGCCGATAAACCCTTTTCCTTGTCAAGCAAGGTCAGATTTCTAACTATATCGGCTATTTCAAAAATATCACCTGTCTTTATAGATTCGAGATTATCTCTGAATCTCTTTCCCCAGTTGCTGGACATTTTAGTCATTTCAGACTTCAAAATTTCAACAACCTTCTTTCCTTCT
Organism: Bacillota bacterium; assembly: GCA_023394215.1. Classification (GTDB taxonomy): domain Bacteria; phylum Bacillota; class Clostridia; order Tissierellales; family Peptoniphilaceae; genus JAUMWX01. The sequence continues at coordinate 1,255 of JAEXBH010000092.1, forward strand.
TCTTTAGTTATAACAGGTCTAATCCCTGCTTCTTCTATACCTTCAACAGGAATGGACACTCTTATATTGTTAATAGGTAGCTGCAATATATAGTAACTTTTTACTTCATCAAATATTTCTATATCCTCAACATCAACAATTACGCCTGCACCGTGCACCGAATATACTATTTTATCTCCTACCTTGTACATAAAATTCTCCTCCTACATATATTATATAAAGTAGAGAAAATCTTTGCAAAGGATTTGTCAGATAATTATGCTACTATATAAGCCTATAATAATATTATATAAATATATGTGTGTAAATTATGAATGTAACAAATTTGTATAATAAATGTTTCTTACCATAAAAAATCTGTTGGGCATCTTCTATTCAGTCCCCAACAGATTTTACAGAACCTTAGGATTTTACTCCTAATCACCTTAAATCAACCCGATAATTGATTTATTTATGCGAATCATCTTCAATTATAATCTTTTCTATTTTTACATCCTTCAAAGGTTTATCCGAAGAATCCCTCTCAACCTTTGAAATAGCTTCAACCACATCCATACCTTCTACAACTTGGCCGAATACAGTGTGGACAAAATCCAAATGGAAGGCCCCTCCAACATTTTTGTATTGTTCAATAACATTGTCAGGATAACCCTTTGCTTCTCCTACGGATTTCATTTGATTTAGAATATTTTCAGATACATTATCTTTGGCAGTAACTATGAAAAATTGTGAACCATTTGTGTTCGGTCCGGCATTTGCCATAGACAAAGCCCCATAAAAGTTTCTGTGATAAACTGAAAATTCATCTTCAAAAGATTTTCCATATATACTTTCACCACCTCTGCCGCTTCCGGTAGGATCTCCTCCTTGAATCATAAAGCCCTCTATGACCCTATGAAATATAATACCCTCATAATATCCGTTTTTAGCATGGGTTACAAAATTTTCCACAGCCTTAGGCGCTGCATCCGGAAACAATATAAGCTTTATGTCTCCCATAGTAGTTTTCATAGTGGCCTTAATGTTACCTTCTTTGTAACCTACAACTTGATTTAATTCCAAGACTTGTCCTCCTTGTTTCTTATCATCCTGATTTTTATTTTCTTCATTTGTCTGAGCCTTTGTATCCCCTTGTCCCTTTTCTTCCTTAATACTATTTTTAGGAGAATTGCAGGAGACAAGCACAAAAAGCATAAGTAAAATCAATAATATTTTTTTCATAAGCCCTCCGCTTCAAATTTCATTCTACTACAATTTAACAAATAATTAAAGAAGCTTAAGCTCAATTAAAAACATCATCTATAACTTCATTTATATTTTCTTTCATTATCAGCTTCAAATTCTTCAGCTTCTTAACATCATATCTTCCCTTAGGCAAATAAACCCTTTCAAATCCCAGTCTATCAAGATCCGTAAGACGCTGATCCATATCGGGTACACGCTTCAACTCCCCGGTCAACCCCACCTCTCCTATAAAG
>JAEXBH010000128.1 GCA_023394215.1 Bacillota bacterium
AAATATTATTTATTGTAAGGTTTTTATCCTTTTTTAGTCTAATTGGTAGGGAGGTGGATATGCTGGATGTAGAAAAAATTTATAGTTTATATTTTTCTCAAGTTTATTATTTTATATTCGGAATATCGAAAAATGAGGAAATAGCTAAGGATATAGCCGGCGAAACATTTTTTAAGTTAATAGAAAAGGCTGATGATTTTAGAAATGAAGCATCTATAAAGACCTATCTTTTTACCATAGCAAAAAATTTATACTTTACTCATTTGAGGGAAAATAAGAAAAAGCTGAATTTGGAAAATATAGAAGAATTTTCGCTTGATGAAGATATAGAGGAAAAAGTAATTAGAAACCAGGAGTATTTAAGAATCATTAAGGAAATTGAAACTTTTGATGAGCCGGTAAAAGGAGTTTTGATTATGAGATTATTTTATGATTTGTCGTTTAAAAGTATAGGTGAATTTTATGGAAAGACTGACAATTGGGCTTGTGTGAGTTTTTATAGGGCAAGGAAAAAATTAGCAGAAAGGATAAAAAAGTATGAATAAGGAAAATATAATAAATGATTTATTACCGCTTTATGTGGAAAATATGCTTTCAGAGGATTCCAGAAATTTTGTTGAGGAAAATATAGGAAATTATTCGTCAAGTCTCGATATGCTTGCTGATTTAAATGTAAATAGAGATAAAAAGATTGACGATTTTAAGCCTTTAACATTTATGAGAAAAGCTATAAAAAGGGATAAAAGATCATATGCCTTAAGTTTATTGATGCTTGTGGTAAGTGTATTTATAATTATTACAAATATTTTATTTAGACCTATACATTTGGACAGTGATCAGATTACTTATAAAATGGTAAAAACAGAAGATAGGATTTTTATAGAATTTGACGAAAAGATAACAAATTTTCGTTTGATAAATGATAATGGAAAGATTTTTATAGACGCCTATACAAATTTTTTTGATAGAATATTTAATATTAATAAGAGGCAGGTTTTGTCAATAAACATAAATGAAGTGGATGCAGTTATATATGAAAATCACAATAAATTATCAAAGCTTCTATATGGAAGGCTGGATGGAGGGGTTGCAATATTACCCAGGCTTGTTCTTTCAATTTACTTTAAATTTTCTATATTTACTTTTATAAGTTTAATTTTAATATATATTATATTAAAAAAAGCAACTTCCGATGGATTCAAAAAAACATTTAAAAATATTATATATCTTAATTTCTCATTTATTTTATCATTTTTAAGCTTAAGGGGTATTGAGGGGTCTTCTTTTTATCCGACTTTTGACTTTTTCATAATAGTCTTATTGTCACTCGCATATTTTGCCCTGATAATTTCTATAAAAAGGCTAACCAAGAAGAACTAAGTTACTTATTTTATCCTAATTGCATAAATGGTATAATGTTTTTGAGGTGGAATATGGCTGAAATAACAGTTAGTAAATTAGGAAAAAGTTTTGGAATAAATGAAATTTTCTCAGATATAAGTTTTAATTTGGAACCGGGAGATAAGATAGGCATAGTTGGCCCCAACGGAGCCGGAAAGACTACTTTGTTCAACATCTTGACAGGCAGGATTGATTCTTATGAGGGGAATTTATATATAAAAAATAATTATAGATTGGGGTATATGCTTCAAAATGTACACAGCAAGAGCGAAAAGACCGTTTTTGAAGAAATGCTTGATGAGTTTTCATATATTTTCGAGATGGAAAATAGGTTAAAGGCCTTGGAAACTGCCCTTGCTGATAAGCATAATGACCTCGAGGAAATTAATAATCTTACCATACAGTATAATAAGCTTTTAGAAGAATACCATGATTTCGGAGGAGCCTATTATGAATCAAGAATAGAGGGCATGCTTAAGGGGATGGGATTTCCTAAAGAAAGGTTTAATGACAGGGTTTCAACTTTGAGCGGAGGGGAAAAGTCAAGATTGGAACTCGCTAAGCTTCTTATATCAAATTATGATGTTTTACTTTTGGATGAGCCTACAAACCACTTGGATATGGAGACTATAGAATTTGTTGAAAGTATTTTAAAGGATAGCAGGAAGGCTCTCATATTTATAAGTCACGACAGATATTTTCTTGAAAGGATAGCGAACAGGATATTTTTGTTGGAAAAAGGCAAGTTGAATATCTATAATATGCCATATAGCAAATATATGGATCAGAGGAAGAAAGATATTATTATTCAGCAGAGGGCTTATGAAAATCAGCAAAAGGAGATAGCAAGGCAGGAAGAGATTATAGACAGGTTTGCCAGAGCAGGGGGTTCTCTTAGAAAGAGGGGAATAGCCCAGGCAAGATCAAGGCAGAAACTTGTAGATAAGATGAAAAGATTGGACAGGCCGGATATTTTTGATGATAAGATGAAACTTAGATTTTTTCCTCAAAGAGAGAGCGGAGAGGATGTTCTTAAAGTAGAAAACCTGTCCATGTCTTTTGAAAACAAAAAGCTTTTTCAGGATATTTCCTTTAATATTTATAAGGGAGAAAAGATAGGACTTATAGGTGCAAACGGGACCGGTAAGACTACCATATTTAAGATAATTCTTAATAAACTTAGGGCGGATAGCGGAGATTTAAGTCTTGGAGCCGGAGTGTTTCCTCAATACTTTGATCAGGAACAAGCCGGTTTAAATGAGGAAAATACTGTAATAGATGAAGTCTGGGACGCTTATCCGGATAAAACCCACTATGAAATAAGGGCGTATTTGGCAAAGTTTATGTTTATAGGAGATGATATATTTAAACTTGTAGGAGATCTTAGCGGGGGAGAGCGGGCAAGGATAACTCTTTTAAAGCTTATGCTTTCATCCTCAAATTTTTTGCTTATGGATGAGCCTACAAACCATTTGGATATAGATTCTAAAGAAGTTTTGGAAGATGCCTTAAAGGATTATGAAGCAACGGCTTTAATAATAAGTCATGACAGATATTTTCTAAATAAGGTTTGCGATAGGATTATATTGCTTGATAAAAATACTATAGAGGAATTTTACGGAAACTATGATTATTATCTTGAAAAGCTGGAAGAAAGAAAGCTTGAAGTTGTTGAATTTGTAGAAAACAAGACAAAGGCGAGCAAGGAACAGAAAAAACTTAAGAAGGAAGAAAAGGAAATTAGGAAACAAAAGGCGAAAATTCGAGAGTTGGAAACCTTGATTAGGGAATCTGAAGAAGAAATTTCAAAACTTAACGAAGAGTTTATAAGGCCTGAAGTATATCAGGACCATATAAAGGCCGGACAGATACAGGCGAGGATAGATGCTATAAGTCTTAAGAGGGATGAATATCTTGAGGAATGGTTGCTTTTAGCAGATTGATACCTGATTTTTTATAGTATAATTTAAGTCTGATATATTAGGGGGAAGATAGATGAAGGTTAATAATAAGCTTAATAAGCTTTTTATTATGGGAATGTTGCTTATTTTACTGACGGCCTGTTCCAAAATAGGGGTAGGTAAAAGTAGCGGGAAGGGCAGCGATTACAGTATTGCCATGGTTCTTGATATAGCCGGGCTTGACGACAGGGCATTAAATGCAAGTGCATGGAAAGGTCTTAGTGATTATGGTAAGGAAACGGGTAAGGATATAAGTCTTTTTGAGGCGTCAAGTGAAGAAGACTATCCATACCTTATTAACGGAGCACTTAGGAAAAATCCAATGACACTTATGGCTTGCGGACCGGCTTTGGCTAAAAGTGCAGAGGACGGGGCAAAACAAAATCCTGAAACAAAGTTTTTTGTTCTTGATTATGTTTTTGGAAATGAAAATGCCGCAAGCAAGTTGGATGTATTGAAAAATTTGACCGGAGTCGGCTTTAAGGTTGAAGAAACGGCATATCTTATGGGTTATATGGCAGGGTTGACAACAAAAAATATGAGGGTCGGTTTTGTAGGCTCCATAAAGGGTTATATAAATGATGCTTATGAGTACGGTTTTAGGGCAGGCATTCATGATGCTTCCAAAGAAATGGGTAAAGAGATTATTTTAAAGGTGGAATATGTCAATAGTTTTTCCAATGTAGAAGCTGCTAAAACTGTCGCAAAGAAAATGTTTGAATCCGGTATTGACATAGTTTATTCATCGAGTCCTGCCTTGGCAATAGGGACAATAGAAGCTGCTGTTGAAGCTGATAAGCTGGCAATAGGTGTTGATAGCGATCAGTCCCATTTGGCTCCAAAAAATGTTTTGAGTTCTTCTGTAAAAAAGATGGATTTTGTTGTAAAAGATATAAGTAAAAAAATGTATATAGGCCAGGATCTTATGGGAAAAAATCTTATATACGGCATTAAGGAAGAAGGACTTGCGATAGCGGAATATAAAGATAATGAATCTTTAGTGACCAGGCAAGTTTATGATAAGACCATGGCAAAGCAAAGAGATTTGGCAGCAGGAAAGAAAATTATACCATTTGATAAGGAAACTTGGGATAACTATAAAAATAAGTGATTATAGGAGAAAAATATGGAATTGGAAGATATCTTAAGCAGGGTTGACCATACTCTTCTCAGTCAGGAAGCTGGATGGGAGGATATAAAGGAACTTTTGGATGAGGGGCTTGCCTACAAAACGGCATCTGTTTGTATACCGCCCGTATATGTTGAAAGGGCAAGCGAGTATTTAGGTGGAAGGCTTAAGGTTTGTACGGTTATAGGTTTTCCGAACGGTTATAATTCAAAGGCGAGCAAGGTTTTTGAAGCCATGGATGCCATAGCAAATGGTGCTGACGAGATAGATATGGTTATAAACATAAACGAGTTCAAAGATAAAAATTATGCTTATGTTCTCCAAGAAATTAAGGATATAAAAGCCGTTTGCAAGGGAAAGCCCTTAAAAGTAATTGTTGAAACATGCCTTTTGAATGAGGAAGAAAAAATTAAAATTTGTCAAATAGTTACAGAAGCAGGCGCTGATTATATAAAAACTTCCACAGGATTTTCAAAGGGAGGCGCTACTTTTGAAGATATAATTCTTTTTAAGGAAAATGTAGGAAATAGCGTGAAGATAAAGGCGTCAGGAGGAATCGGCAGTATAGAAGATGCCGAAAAGTTTATTGGCTTCGGTGCTGACAGGTTGGGTACGAGCAGGATAGTGAAGATAGCTAAAGGAAAGGATGTTGGAGGATATTGATATGGATTATAGGGAAGATATAAAACTTGCTTTGGCAAATCTTGATATGGCATATACCCCTTATTCAAACTTTAAGGTTTCAGCTGTATTAACAAGTAAGGACGGCAAAAAGTATACAGGGGTAAATATAGAAAATGCAGCCTACACCCCTACGAATTGTGCTGAAAGAACAGCTTTCTTCAA
>JAEXBH010000166.1 GCA_023394215.1 Bacillota bacterium
ATTATGATGAAAGTTAAGTTCACAAATAAAACTATAATCAACCCCATAAAAGACAGCTTGGAAAGTATACCGTTTATAGTTAAAGCGTTGGCAAAGGGTAAATAATTCGCAATACTGAATCCCTCATTAACAAGCCCTACTAAATTAGGTAAAATAAATAATACAAATCCCCCTATAAAAAGACTCCAATATTTTGATAAAATCTGATTTAAAAGCACCAGTATCTGACAAGCTAAAGATAAACTCAAAATAAAGTACAAACCAAGAATTATTTTCATGTTTAGAAAACTTATCTTAGGTCCAAAGTTCAAAAGATTTGAAACAGACTGCACCAACGCTTGATTTTGAAAAATCATTCTATTTTTATCGGCAATATACATTATAAATATAGATACAACTACAAATAAAGTTATTGTCATTATAAAATATATAACCATTCTCCCTTTTAATATCCTCTTATCCCCATTTTTAGTAGTTTTTATAAGATTGTTAAGTTTCTTATCCATCATAAAACTATAACTTACAGATAAAATAAGAATTATATATATAAAAATTGAATAAATATATCTATATGGCTTATTTGTGAACCAAAAATTCCCCGCCTCCTCATCTATCAAATAAGTATTATCATCATTGCCTGTAACCTTAAGACTATCGTAAACCTGTCTTTCAATTTTCTTAAAACTTTCAAAATGAGTCAACTTACCCAATATAGTTGATTCTTTTATAAGATATTCATCCCGATTTATATTACCCCTATCATAAGATTCCTTTAATTCATCATACGATATCTGTAAATTTTCATATTCTTTTCTTAAATCTTTTATAGCCATCAACCTGCTCGGAGTAAGCATACCCCCGCTTATCCTATCAAAATTTACAAGATAAGAATTTCTAAAGTAACCATCTTCGATATAGTTTGCAGTTTTAGAATAGTAAAATCCTCCCAACAATATGACTATTATCACAAAAAGATTCTTTCCCTGTAGGAAAATTCTATAACTTTCCGCTCCCATAATACTTTTGAAACCAACATGCTCTATAAATTTCTTTTTCTTAAGCAAATCCACCTTATTTTTTTCTCTGCTCAAAAAAACATAGGCTATACATGTAAAAATAATTGTAACTGTAAATATAAATATAGGCGAAAATACCTGCCTTGCAATCGGTATAGATAATAAGGCTACATCACAATAAGTCTGCCATATGCCAAAACTGTCTATCAGGGCGAAGATTGAAATATATTTGAAAATAGAAAGATAGGAATTTTTATCTATAAACCTATAAGCAAAAAACAACAAGCTTAGAATTAAAAATATGGATAAAAATTGCATCTTATTTTCTTTAAATCCTGCAAAAACAGCCATAAATAAAGCTACAATAAGCATATAAGAAAAGATCTTGTATACAAAAAATAAACCTATAAATTTACCTACGTTTATATTCAAATGAAGGTTTCTAAACATATCCATAGACTGTAGGCTTCTGTTCAAGTCACCAAATCCTATATTGATATTTATAAGCATAATATAACTTAACCAAACTAAGCTGCTAAATATAAGTGCCAATATAAAATAAAGGCCTATCTTTCCCTTTACCGACCTGTAAAGAGCTTTCGGTTTTGAGGAGATAAGGGGAATTATTCCTATTTCCCTATCTCTAAGTAAAATCTGACTTCCCAAGTAAAATAAAAATAATATAAGGACTATATCCAAAAATATAGAATCCCTCAAAAACTCTATCCCTCTCTCTTTGTCAAGTACCAACCTCATATCCTCTTTTGATAATTTTTCATAGGCTCGGCTTTGAGAGAATAGAGATTTCTTTACAAAAGAAGAATTTTTAAGTATAGGGTTTTCCGCCACCTCTTTAAGATGGTCGACAGACAGTCTAAGCTCCTCAGCATAACCTAAAACATATTCGAGTCTTTTTATAAGCTTGCTTGTAGCGAATAAATTTCCCCTAATAAAATCGCCATCGTCTTCAATTTTTTCCCTATATTTTTCATATATAACCGCTATTGCTTTATTGTCATCCAAAGAATTATCAGGATATAGGATAAGCTCCATCTCCTTATTGAATATTCTAATCCTTTCAATGTCTTTATCATATGAACCTGCTGATATATCAGCCAAGGCTTCTTTGAAATACTTACTATTCTCTTCATGATTTTTTAAATCTTTATAATGGAAAAAGAAAAGAGTCAAAATAAAAGTGGCGAAAAATCCTACCCAAAAACCCTTTTGAATTTTAAGCTTTAGCCATTCCAAGTATACATAAGCTTTCATCACTTTTCTCCGGAAAAAATGTAAAGATAAATGTCTTCCAAATCCACTATAGCCCTATTAAATAATCGGTCACCTACAATCGGAGTTTCTTCAAAATCTCCGTATATCCTTACATAAATGCTTGAATCAGCCCTTACCTGCATTTTACTAATCTTATAGCTTGCAGATATTTGTTCGAATTCAGAATTATCACAAGTAATTTCGTAAACTATACCCTTGTACTTATCCAATACCCTTTGCAAACTGTCTTTTAAAACCACTCGTCCGGCTTTCAATATAATAATTTCCTTTGAAATATGTTCTATATCGGAAACTACATGTGTAGATATAAGTATAATCTTATCTCTTGAAATCTTTGATATAAGGTTCCTTATTATTACTCTTTGCTTGGGATCAAGTCCCGCTGTAGGTTCATCCAAAATAAGTATTTCAGGGTCATTTAAAAGTGCCTGACTGATTAAAACTCTCTGTTTCATACCTCCACTAAGGGTCGCTATAAGTCTATCCTTTATTGCCCTTATATCAGTGGCTTCCAACACCCTGCTGACTTCCTCTTTTATGCCGGATCTTAATACTCCCTTCAAAACTGCCATATAGGTCAGAAACTTGGCTACAGTCATATCCGGATAAAGATCTTGCTGTTGAGGCATATAACCTATTTTGCACTTAAATGCCTCAATATCCTTAAAAACATCTTCTCCCTTAAAACTTATCTGCCCATTACTTTTTTCTATTATGCCGGTTAAAATATTAAAAAGTGTAGTCTTTCCGGCTCCATTAGCTCCAAGCAACCCATAAATACCCGGGGTTAATTCAAGATCTATCTCGTTAAGGGCATAGTCTTCACTTTTACTGTATTTTTTTGAAAGTCCTCTTATACTTAAACTATTTTCCATCAAAAACCGCCTTGAAACTGCCGTCCTTATCCATCAATATTATTCTACCGTCATCATATACTAAAACCGGCAACCCTTGCGAATTTACTACTACACCTATAGAATTTCTTTTACTGCAAAGTTCTTTTGGCACCACCAGAGTTTTATCCTTATACTTAATCTCAAAATCAATCTTTCTTCCACCAAGGTCCAAAGAATCTTGTGCTATTAAGAGAGATATAGCGGAACCTGATGCTTCAACTTCCAAATTGCCGTTAGAAAATATATAATTTGGCATATCGATAGTTTTATATTCTGAAAACTCAATCTTATCAAGCCCTGTCTTATAATAAACAACCTTTTTATCCAACCAATGAATCTTATCATTTCTCTCAACCGTAGAAAAATAAAGGTCCTTATCTTTTACAAAAAAATTAATAATATCTTTTTTCTGACCAAAGGAAATTATATTATGATTTTTATTTTCCAGATCGTAAATCATCAAAGAATCCTCAAACTGGGAACTTTTGGGATCTACTACGGAATTTCTAAATATAAGCTTACTTC
>JAEXBH010000202.1 GCA_023394215.1 Bacillota bacterium
GGATATATCCAAGGGCGAAAGAGAAATTAAAGATGCTGAAGACAAGCTAAAAAAAGCAAGAGAGGACTTGGATAAGGCTAAAAAAGAACTCGATGAGGGTTGGGCAAACTATAGCAAAAATATCACACTTTTTAATGAGCAAATAAATAGTGCCGAAGAAAAAATAAGCGAATCCGAAAAAAAGCTTGTTCAAAGTAAAGGCGATTTACAAAAGGGTATTGAAGATTATAACAAAAATCTTAAGCAATATATAGATAAAACCAACGAAGCCAAGACTGAGCTGGATAAAAATAAAGATGTTTTAGATAAGGCTAAAAAGGAGCTCGAACAAAAGGAAAATTTATATAACACCGGCTTAAGTGCATATTTGGACGGACTTGAAGAATATAATCAAGCCTTAGCAAAATATGGGAACGCAAAAAAAGCCATAAAGGAAAATGAAGAATTATTAAAGAGCAAGGAAACTGAACTTATAGGGCAGAAATCCTCAATAGATGAAAATCTGAAAAAACTCTTGGATGAAAAAACAAGGTTGGAGAAGCTTATAGAGGAGGCTCTCAAAAACGACCCTGCAAATCCACCTCAAGACCTTTATGCTCAACTTGAGGAAATTGAAAACGGTATAAAGGATCTGGCTCAAAAGCTAAACCTTATAGAGAAGGCCCTGCTTGATATAAATGAAAAATTTAAAGAAGTTGAAGTTAACAAAAAAGCCCTGGAAGACCAGGCCGAGCTTCTCGAAAAAAATGCCGAACTTCTCGAATCCAAAAAAAAGGAACTTGATGTGGCCAAAGTTCTATTAGATACGGGTAAAGAAGAATATCAAAAGGGTCTTGATAAATATATGTCGGGATTTAAAACTTTTGAAGAAGAAAATAAAAAAGCCAAAAGTCAATTGGATGCGGGTAAGAAAAAACTGGATGATGGCGAAAAAGCTTATAAGGACGGTCTTGCTCAAATTGAAACCGCTAAAAAAAATCTTAGTCAAAACAAACTTACAGGGCAGGATGAACTAAATAAGGCAAAAGAAAAGCTCATAAAAGGACAAGATGACTACAATAAAGGTCTAATAGAATTTAACAGGGAAAATGAAAAAGCTATAAAAAATATAGAAGAAGGCAAAAAAAATATACAAGATGCCAAAGACGATTTGGAAAGTTTAACAGTCCCCGCATATATAATAGGCGGAAAACACTCCATGGCAGCCTATTTTGCCTATATGGAACAGGCTGACGGTATAGACAACTTGGCATACATCTTTTCCGCAATGTTTTATGCGGTAGCCATACTCGTTACACTTACTACCATACTTAGAATGGTCGACACCGAAAGAACTCAGATAGGAACACTTAAAGCTCTTGGTTACAGCAACTTTGCCATTCGCTCAAAATACCTTTTATACGGTCTGTCCGCAGGTTTCTTCGGCACAGTACTGGGTGCGGTTCTTGGCTTTTTCTTTATAAGACCTCCTATTTTCAACGCCTACAGCGCCCAAGTGACACTGACATCACCTGATATATTCAATCCGATTTATGTTTTGGTGGCCTTTATACTAAGCTTGATAATTATAGCTGCAACGATATTCTTTTCAACAAAAGCAAGCTTAGCCGAAAATGCGGCAAATCTTATGCGACCAAAGGCACCTAAAGCCAGCAAGAGAATTTTACTTGAAAAAATACCCTTTATTTGGAAAAAACTATCATTTCTCGCAAAGGTAGCCGTACGAAACATACTTAAGAGCAAACTTAGGTTTATAATGACAATCATAGGCGTAGCCGGAAGCTTCGGTTTGATAGCTATGGGTTCGGGTATAAGGAGTTCCGTCAACGGGATAACTGATAAACAATTTGGCAGTGTATACAAATATGACCTTATGGTTTTTTACGATGCAGATGCAAAGGATTTTTCTCAATTAAAATCCCATGTTCAGAAAAATTCAAAATCTATATTAAATGCAATAACAAATATGGTGAGCATAAGCAATAAGGACGGTTTAAGCGAAAGCGTCACAATACTTGCCACTGATGAAGTAAAAAAAATCGATGAGTTTATAAGGCTAAAAAAAAGAGGAAACAATAAGATTTATGAACTTAAGGATGACGGAGCCATCATATCGGAAAGACTGGCAACCGCAGCAGGTGTTAGTAAGGGACAATATATAAATTTTAAAGATAATAAAGGGCTTGTCCACAGTATAAAGGTCTTGGAAATCTGCGAACAATATTACGGTCATCAAATGTATATGACCGGCCTGACTTACAAGAAGCTTGTAGACAAAAAAGCCGATATAAACTCCTACTATATCATAGCTGAAGATCCGGGAAATATCGATTCTTTTATAAAAACTTTGGATGACTACGAAGCCGTTCAAAAATCTGTTCCGATATCGGATCTTAAGGATTCGCTTGATAATTTGGTAAATTCTCTCGGAACGGTTGTATTTGTGATTATACTTGTATCCTCACTTTTAACCTTTGTGGTTCTTTATAATCTTACAAATATAAATATCTCCGAAAGAATTAGGGAAATTTCAACTATAAAGGTCTTAGGCTTCAGACAGGGCGAAGTCATATCCTATGTTTTCAGGGAAATTTATTTACAAACGGCTCTCGGCATTTTCTTCGGCATATGGACGGGGAAATCTATGCACAGCATAATAGTTTTCACCCTATCTCCGAGCCAGATACTATTGGATCCGCAAATGAATATATTCAGTTTTATCTTTGCTTTTTTAATAGTAACCGCCTTTACAATACTTGTAATGCTGCTTGCTAAAAGAAATATGTCAAAAATTGATATGGTTACATCCCTAAAATCTGTTGAATAACATAAAACCCCCAAAGATTTACCTTTTATAAATCTTGGGGGTTTTTAATTTTATTCTATTCAAGCTAAAAATCCAAGCCCTTCAAATAAGCTTTAAACGGCCCTGATAAACTCTCGTCCCTCAAAGCATATTCTACGGTTGCTTCCAAAAATCCCTGCTTATTTCCCATATCATATCTTCTACCTTGAAAAATATAGGCTAAAAGCTCATCATGCTTGGCAGTCTTATCAATCGCATCCGTAATTTGAATCTCTCCTCCGACTCCTGCCTTTGTCTCTTCTATATAATCGAATATTTTCGCAGTGAAAACATATCTTCCAAGTATCGCTATATCAGACGGAGCCTCCTCCATTTTGGGTTTTTCAACCGATCTTTTAACCCTATAGGTCCTATCGTCAAGCTTATCTCCCTCTATGGAGCCGTATTTTGATATTTCGGTCATAGGTACCTTTTGACAACCAACTATAGTTGCCCCTGTTTCTTCAAACTTTTCTATAAGCTGTCCTATAGCAGGTGTTTGCGGATTGTAAACTACATCATCCCCCAAAAGAACTGCAAAGGGTTCATCTCCTACAAATTCTTTGGCCTGAAGTATCGCATGTCCCAAACCCAACATATCCTTTTGTCTTATGTAAAAAATCTTTACCATATTATTTATAGCCTGCAAACTCTCAAGTTCCTCAGTTTTCCCGGATTTTTCAAGCAAGGCTTCCAATTCTATTGTCCTGTCAAAGTGATTTTCAATACTTGATTTTCCCCTGTTTGTTACAAACAAAATTTCCTTTATTCCTGAATCTACCGCTTCTTTAACAATATGTTGCAGGGTCGGTGTATCTATTATAGGCAACATCTCCTTGGGCACGGCCTTTGTAAACGGTAAAAATCGAGTCCCAAATCCGGCTACAGGTATAACAGCCTTTCTGACTTTCATCTTAGTCCTCCTCTTTTTCAAGTACGGTTATTTTTACTTCTTGTATCCTCTTATCCTTAACTTCCAAAACCTGCATCTGTAGATTTTGAAAATTCAATTCCGGCTGTTCCCCATCTTCCGGTATTTGCCCCAATATAAATATAACAAGGCCTCCAAGCGTATCATAATCTTCACTATCTTCATCAAGCCCCGATCCTATTTCCGAATTCAACTCTTTGATAGAGATAGTTCCCTGGGCTATATAAATATTGTCCGTCACCTTGGTGATTTCAGGTTCATCGTGATCATATTCATCATCAATATCTCCAACGATTTCTTCAATCAAATCTTCCATTGTTACTATGCCTGAAAATCCACCATATTCATCAATCAAAACAGCCATATGCCTATTGTTACTTTGCAACTCGGAAAAAAGTTCATTTACATTCTTCCTTTCGGGAACAAAATATGCGGGTTTTAGTATAGATCTTATATCCACATTTTCAAATCCCTTGTTATAACTTTCCAAAAGGTAGTCTTTCAGATAAAGCAGACCTATTATATTGTCCACTTCATCTTCATAAACCGGTATACGGGAATATTTCAAGCTAAGCATATCGTCTATAAAATCCTCAAAGGGATCATTTATATCAATCATAAATACTTCCGGTCTGGCAGTCATTATTTCCTCAGCATACTTGGTGTCCATACTGATTACGGAGTTGATCATTTCACTTTCAACATCATCGATTATACCTTGAGTTTGCCCCAACTGTACCAAACTTTTTATATCATTTATGGTTATCTTGCCCTCAACATCATCAATTTTTACTCCTAAAACCCTAAGAGTCAAATTTGTTGCAAAGGATAAAAACTTTACAAAAGGTTTAAATATTTTCGATGCCAACTCCACGACAGCAACTGAAGATCTTGCAAATTTCTCACTTTTTACAAGGGCAAGCCTCTTAGGCACGAGTTCCCCGAAAACTATTGTTATAAACGATAAAATCAAGGTAATCCCTAAAGTAGCTATAGTATAGGCATAAGGAATATTCCATGAATTTAACCAAGTTCCAAGAGAACTTGCTATACCCGTTGCCGCCGATGCGGAATTGAAAAACCCTGCAAGAGTAATAACAACCTGTATAGTTGAAAGAAGATTTGACTGATCCTTAAGAATATTTACTATCCTCAGAGCCTTGTCA
>JAEXBH010000020.1 GCA_023394215.1 Bacillota bacterium
AGTTTCTTAAAAATAATAAAATTGATAAAGATTATGACAGACTCAGGTACCATTGTCCTATTTGTAAGGATACGGGAGTTTATGGCAGCAAAATATGCAATTGTAAAAAGCAGCTTATAATAGAGGGGCTGTATGATCAAAGTAAACTTGCCAATGTATTAAATAAGGAAAATTTTTCAAAGTTTAATCTGGATAAATTTAGAAAATCCAGAATGGCAAATGAGTCTTTAAGCCCTTATGAAAATATGAAAAATATTTATGCCAATATGAAGGAATATTCGGAGTCTTTCAGTCCAAAGTCGCCAAATCTGTTTTTGTTCGGACAGGTGGGTACGGGAAAGGCATTTATAGCAAATTGTATAGCTAAAGAAGTTTTGGACAAGGGTTATTCGGTCTTATATTTGTCGATAAACGATATGCTTGACAGCTTGAATTCCTACCAATTTGCACCGGCACAAAATAAGCAGGATATGAGGCTTAAGATAGATTTTATATATAATGCGGATCTGTTGGTTATAGATGATTTGGGAACCGAGTATGTAACCGAGTTTACAAAATCCTATCTTTTTGAGGTTATAAATCAGAGAATGGTACAGGGGAAGGCAACTATTATATCATCCAATCTTGATTTGGATAAGATACAGGAAGTTTATGACCAAAGGTTGTTTTCAAGGATACTCGGCAACTATATTCCTTTGGAATTTTACGGCAATGATTTAAGATTGGGGGG
Organism: Bacillota bacterium; assembly: GCA_023394215.1. Taxonomy (GTDB): domain Bacteria; phylum Bacillota; class Clostridia; order Tissierellales; family Peptoniphilaceae; genus JAUMWX01. Next base: position 731 of record JAEXBH010000020.1, read on the forward strand.
CTTTCTGTGAAAATTATAGACAGGGAAGGTTATAAATATTTGGAAAGACTTTGCCTTGACAGCTTGAAAATATCAAAAGATGTTATTTTGGAGCATGGAGCATTGGCTTTTGTAAAAAATATAAATCTTGATAAAAGGGATACCTTTGCTGTAGTTTGCGGAGTCTCGGAGAATGGAGCTTACGGTCTTACCATAGCTAGGATTCTCATTTCCTACGGTAAAAAGGTGGACATTTATTTGGTTGACAGCCTTGATATAGCGAATGAAGATTTTATAAGGGCTTATCAGGTACTTAGAAATATGGATATCGAGGTTAAGATGCTTGAAACCATAGGACAGTTGGAGGATTTTTCCAAGGAACTGCTTACTGTAAATACTGTGATAGATGCCATTTGCGGCATAGATTACCAGGGATTTTTTCAGGGACCGACCGAATATATTATAGATGTAATAAATAAATCGAGGATTTTTACAATATCGGTGGATATACCGTCGGGTATGGATTATGATACGGGAAATTGTAAGACCCTTATGATAAGGCCTGATGCCTGCATAACTTTTGAATTTATGAAGAAAGGACTTAGCAATGAGTTTGGACTTAGCAAGTATCAGGTTATAGTTGAAAGCACCGGTATACCTAAGTATATTAAAGAAAAATTAAATTAGTGGGGGACATATGTTAGATATAAAGAGGATAAGAGCGGATAAAGATAAAGTGGTTGAAGCTCTTAAGGGAAGAAGCGGGAATTTCCCTATAGACCAAGTGATAAAACTTGATGAAGAGAGAAGAGCGATATTAACAGAGGTTGAAAATAAAAAGGCTGAGCAAAATAAGGTTTCAAAATCCATACCTCAATTAAAGAAAGAGGGCGTGGATACGAGTGAAGTATTTGCTCAAATGAAGGAACTGTCAAACGAAATAAAGATTTTGGACGATAAGGTTAAGCTTATAGAGGAAGAAATAGAGGCTAAACTTTTGTTTATACCTAATACCCCTCATTCAAGCGTGCCTGTGGGCAAGGATGACAGCGAAAATGTTGAAATAAGAAGGTTCGGCACACCTAAGGAATTCAGTTTCCAACCTAAGGCTCATTGGGATTTGGGCACAGACCTTGGAATACTTGATTTTGAGAGGGCAAGTAAGATATCCGGAGCAAGATTTACTATATTTAAAGGTTTGGGGTCAAGACTTGAAAGGGCTATTACGGACTTTATGCTTAGATTACATACGGAAGAGCATGGATATATGGAACTTTCAGTACCTTTTATGGTAAATAGGAATGCGATGATAGGTACGGGTCAGCTTCCCAAGTTTGAAGAAGATATGTTCTACCTTCCTGCAAAGGACTTTTTCCTTATTCCTACAGCAGAAGTGCCTGTAACAAATTATAGGGGAGGAGAAATACTTGCTGAAGAGGAGCTGCCTTTATATTACACAGCCTATACGCCTTGTTTTAGACAGGAAGCGGGTTCAGCAGGCAGAGATACAAGGGGACTTATAAGAAATCACCAATTTGACAAGGTTGAAATGGTAAAGCTTGTTAAGCCAGAAGATTCTTATGAAGAATTGGAAAAATTGACAAGGGATGCCGAAGAAGTTTTGCAAAAGTTGAATATACCTTATAGGGTAGTTGCTTTATCTTCCGGAGATTTGGGATTTTCTTCAGCAAAGACTTATGACATAGAGGTTTGGATGCCTTCTTACGGCAGATATGTTGAAATATCTTCCTGTTCAAATTTTGAAGATTTCCAAGCAAGAAGGGCAAATCTTAAATTTAGGGATTCCGACGGAAAGGTTAAGCTTGTGCATACCCTAAATGGTTCAGGATTGGCAGTGGGCAGGACCTTTGCGGCAATACTTGAAAATTATCAAAATGAGGACGGGTCAGTAACCATTCCGGATGCCTTAAAATCATACTTTAATGTGGAGAAGATAGGTTAAGATGGCTAATAAAAAAACGGATAAGAGGATAGTTCTTACAGGTGGAGGAACTACGGGACACGTTTCCGTAAACCTGGCCCTTATACCACTACTTAAGAGAGAAGGTTGGGATATCTACTATATGGGGTCTAAAAATGGTATTGAGAAGGACCTTATAAGTCCGATAGAGGGAGTAAAGTATGTAAGTATTCCGACAGGAAAACTTAGAAGATATTTTGACTTTGAGAATGTAAAGGATATTTTTAAAGTAATAGGCGGTATTATCCAATCAATATTTAAAATTGCTAAAATAAAACCCAATGTAGTATTTTCAAAGGGTGGATTCGTTTCGGTCCCGGTTTTGGCGGGAGCCTATTTTAACAGGATTCCATCAATAACTCACGAGTCCGACCTTACACCGGGGCTTGCAAACAGGCTTGTTCAACCTTTTGTCAAAACTGTATTTACAAATTTTCCGGACACGGTAAAATATATAAAATCTGGCAAGGGTAAATTTTTGGGGCCTGTAATCAGAGAAAGCCTTTTAAATGGAGATAGACTAAGGGCTAAAAGTGCCCTTGCCATAGCAAATAACAAGCCGACAATCCTTGTTATGGGAGGCTCTCTCGGGGCCAAAAACCTGAATAATATAGTAAGAGCCAATCTGGATGAGCTTTTAAAATCCTATAATGTCATTCATTCCTGCGGTAAGGACGGTATGGATAAATCTATAGAGAAAGACGGTTATTATCAGTTTGAGTATATAAATGAGGATTTGAGAGATATTTTAGCCTTTTCAGATATAGTTGTCAGCAGGGCGGGAGCTAATGCAATATTTGAGTTTTTATATTACAAAAAGCCTATGCTTCTTATACCCCTTCCTACCAACCAATCTCGTGGCGATCAAATAGATAATGCTAAAAGTTTTGAAAAAAACGGCTATGGAATAATGAGAGCGGAAGAATCTCTTGATAAGGCTTCATTTATGGAGGCTGTAAACTATATTTATGAAAACAGAGAAGCCTTTATTAAAAATATGGAAACTGTAAATTTTGATGATACGGTCGGAAAAATTTATGAAGAAATTTTGCGCATAAAAAAATAAGATAAAATGTTGGAGATAGTATGCTATTCATGCTATCTTTTTTTTGTTGTTCAAAAAAAAAGAAAACGATGGTCAATACTTGTTGACAAAAAAATATTATGGATATATTATGAAAATAAGATGTAAACATTATAAAAGGAGTAAAAAATGAAAAAAAAATATATGTGTATTTTTAAGTTTGATACTTTTATTAGTGGCTTGTTCAAGAAGTAAACCTAAAGAAAGCACTTTGGATAACTCGTCTTATTATAACTCAACCATTCATAATGTTGCTGAAAGTGAAGATGGGTACTATTGCCTTTATGGTGGAATTTTGTGCTTTGTAGAAAAAGAAACGGGCAAATATTACCTTATAAGCAAGGAAAAGTATTCTTTGAGTCAACTATTAGAAAATAGTGAAATAAGAGAGAAATCTGACGCCTATTTCGGAGAGTAGGCAAATGTTTTCTATGATGGGGGAAATCTTTATGTGGGGGTAGAAAAGGGTTTATACAAATTGAATCCGCAAGCCGGTAGTAGTAATTTGGTGCTTAAGAATAATACTCAAGGCGGTAAGCAGTTAATTAAGAATAGTTTATATGTTTACGAAGAATCCAAAATAGTGGGCGGAGAATTAAATTCAATTATACATTTATATGATTTCCAAAAGAAAAAAGAAGAAAGTTTATTTTCTACAAAAGATATTTATCCTGATAAGGAAACTCATGTTCAGGCGATGTATCTCGAAGGAAGTAAGCTTATATT
>JAEXBH010000065.1 GCA_023394215.1 Bacillota bacterium
TTACCCGCGTGAGCGGGGGTGATCCCAAATTCGCCACAACAGAAGCGGAAATCGTAAGCTATTACCCGCGTGAGCGGGGGTGATCCCTACATCCCCTCTTTGGATGTAGTAACCGCAGGCTATTACCCGCGTGAGCGGGGGTGATCCTCTCTTTGAATCGGCACAGGCAAGAGCCATTGCCTATTACCCGCGTGAGCGGGGGGGATCACTAAGGCACTTCCTTCATGGATATAAGTTGCACTTATTATCCGTATAAGCCGTCGATCTTTAAGATTGCCGGACGTCTGAAGGAACGTTGAAACATAATTCGCCTACTGCGTAGGTGTGGCTATGCCACTAATTTTGCTATGCAAAATGAAATTATGTTATAATCTTATTTAGATGAACTTTAACAAGGAGGATGAAATGTACAAGTTGGAAGAGTTGCAAAAAAATATTTATTTAATGGGATTGCCGCTGCCGAATAATCCTTTGAAGGAGATAAATATTTATATTATTAAGGGTGGAGACGGCGAAAAGTCAATGATTATAGATACGGGGTTTAATAGGCAGGAGTCTAAAGATGCTTTTGATTTTGCTTTTAAAGAACTTGGACTTAGTCCTGAAAATACGATTTTATTTTTAACACATCTTCATTCTGATCATACGGGTTTGGCAGGATATTTTGCGGATATGGGGATGGAGGTTTATGCGAGTGAGCTTGATGCCGATATTCTTAATAACAGTTTGAAGAAGGAAGATTCAAAGTGGATGGATACTGTTAGACTTGCACATATGCAAGGGTTGGATGAGGATGAACTTGATATTGAAGATCATCCCGGTTATAAGTATAGGCCTATAGGACATGTTGATTATAGGATAGTGAGACCCGGAGACGTGTTTAAAATTGGCGGTTATAGTTTGGAAGTGTTGGATTTTAAGGGACATACTCCAGGTTTGGTAGGCTTGTATGACAGGGCTGAAAAGGTTTTGTTTTGCGGAGATCATATTTTGAAGAAAATTACGCCTAATATCACTCTTTGGGGCTATGAGTATGGGGATAGCTTGGGTATATATTTTGACAGTTTGGAATATGCTTACAGTTTGGAAGTTAAACATCTTTATTCCTCCCATAGGGCCTTGGTTGAAGACCATAGGGCAAGGATTGATGAGATAAGGCTTCATCATAAAAAGAGGCTTGATGAGGCAAGAGAAGCCTTGAGAAAATCAGGGAAAAGCACGGTAAGAAGTGTTACAAAGCAGATGCATTGGGACATATCAAGCAGAAATTGGGATGAGTTTCCAAAGTCTCAAAAGTGGTTTGCTGCCGGAGAAGCTCATGCCCATTTAGAACACCTTTATGCCATCGGTGAGGTTGGAAGAGAAGAGGAAGAAGGAGTTTTATATTATTATTTATTGGATAATAAATAGTGTTTTAAGAGATAAAAAATTAGTTTTTTTATATTTTGAAAATAAAAGAGCCGGAGGCGAAATTTGATATGATACTTCAAAATAGTTAATCCAATCCTAATCGGACTGTCTATTTTGGAAGTAATATCGTTTTGTGCTTCCGGCTTTTTTAATTTATAAAGTTTTATTTGTTGATTTTACTTACATATTTTTTGTTGAAGAATATGTATGCAGGTATAGCTGTAACTACTGATAGTACACCGGCTATTAGACCGTAGGTAGGAGCCCATGTAAATGTAGACCAGATCAGTATACAGGTTACAAGCATCGCCACTCCGGCCATAAAGTAACCCGCAGGCATTCTCCAAAGAGGATTGTAACCTTGTTTTTTACGAAGTACAAATACCGTACCGAATGTAAGAAGGTTTTTCATTAGGGCTACGAGTGTAAAGTATCCTAAAAGTTCTGATAGGGAAGTTGCAAATATCAGGATTATGGCATAAACACATTGTACCAATATTGAAAATGCGGGAGTTTCCCATTTTTTATGAACTTCACCGAATTTAGGGAACCATAGGCCATCTTTAGCCATGGCATATTCTATTCTCGGTTGGAACATTATACAGCTTGATAGAGAACCTATTATTACTATTATTGCCATGATTGCAACTAATTTGCCCGCCATATTTCCTATTACAGGAATTTTTGCTGCGGCAGCTGCTATAGGGGCTTCGCTTGCGACTAATTCATCCATAGGCATTAGGCCTGTAACTACTGTTGTTAACAAGACATAAAGTGCTGTTACTCCGAGAACGGTTATTATAAGGGCTCTTGGCATTGTTCTCTTAGGATCCTTAATTTCTCCTGTCATATAACATACGGCTCCCATGCCGTCAAATGACCATGTAGTTGCGGAAATGCCGGCAAATAGAGCTATAAGTCCGGTTTGAGAACCTGATATAGCCGGAGCTTGATATAAGTCCCCTCTTAGGTTGAAAAGACCGAAACCTATTAAAAGCACGAAAGGTATTATCTTGAATAGGGTTATGAAGGTTTGGAACTTTCCGCCGCCTTCAACACTTCTCATATGCATAAACATAAAGATTAAAACAAGAGCCACAGCCACAAGTTTTAAGGCAAGACCTGACATAGGTATAAAGTAGGCCATGTAGTTTACTATGGCAAGAGCCATGATTGAGATTGATGGCGGATCTGTTGCCCAAAAGCTTATCCAACCGCACCAGAATGCAAGCGGTTTTGAACCGGCTTCTCTAAAATATACATATTGTCCGCCGTTTTCAGGATAGGCCGTAGCAAGTTCGGCATATACAAGGTTTGCAGGTATATTTATAATACCGCCGACTAAAAAGGCTAAAATTGTAATAATTGCAGCACCGGATGCGCCGGCTACTTCACCTATTGAAGAAAATATACCTGAACCTATAGTAGTACCCATGGAGATAGCTACGGCAGCCCAAAGGCCTAATTTTCTTTTCAGTTCATTATTAGCTTTGTTTTCCATTAATTATTCCTCCTATAAAAATTAAACGATTTTATTGGTGTTTTGAATTAAATACACAAGTTCCGGCTATAAAAGTATTTGTGACATTTAAATCAAGGGCGGTTTTTTCATTTATTTCTTGCGGTGATTTATTTAATACTATGAAATCTGCCCTGTAGTTATTTTTAATTGCTCCCTGGATATGGTCTATATTTAGATTTTTTGCCCCGTTTATAGTCCAAGCATTTAACAGTTCTTCCAATTTCAAAGAATTTTGGGTTTGGAACGGGGTCATATCATTGAATCTATGGTAGCATGCACCTAAAATTGACTGGCCGAGATCCTGTATAACAAGGGGAAGGTCCGTAGCACATGAAATGTTTATGCCCAAATCCTGCATTTTTCTTCTGTTCCAGTAGTTAAGAGCTCTTTGTCCCACACGATTGTAAGTAAGCTCTATTTTAGCTTTGGGGTCATCGTATATTGACATTATCTGAGGGTATATTTCAGCAAATATGCCTAATTCCGCCATTTTTTCAAGGTCTTTAGGATCGGTAAATTCAAGATCTGTAATGGCATGTCTATTTATTAATTTTCCATCCTTATTTT
>JAEXBH010000137.1 GCA_023394215.1 Bacillota bacterium
ACGGACTTATAAGGGGGGATATTTATGAAATGAATGTTTCCTCAGTTGCGGATATTATTCATAAGGGCGGTACAATATTAGGTTCAGCAAGATCTCTTGCATTTAAAACCGAAGAGGGTCAGGCGAGGGCTTTGCAGGTGATTAGAGAATACGGTATAGAGGGGATTGTTGTTTTAGGCGGTGACGGTTCTTTTATGGGAGCTAACGCCCTTCATCTTCACGGTATAAAGACGATAGGTATTCCATGTACTATAGATAATGATATGGCATTTACGGATTGGACTATAGGTTTTAATACAGCCTTGGAAACGGTAATTGATGCTATCGGTAAGATAAGAGATACGTCATCTTCCCACGGTAGAGGAAATGTTATAGAAGTTATGGGAAGAAACTGTGGCGACATAGCCTTGTATTCGGGTCTTGCAGGCGGAGCCGAAAGTATTTTGGTTCCGGAGATTCCTTTGGATATGGACAATGTAGTGGAAAAGATTTTGAGGGGCAAGTTGAGAGGTAAACTTCATCATATCATAGTTGCTGCCGAAGGGGTCGGAAATTCAAAGGAAATTGCTGAAGAAATCTTTAATAGGACAGGTGTGGAAACTAAGGTTACCATTTTGGGGCACGTACAGAGAGGGGGAAGCCCATCCGTGCAGGACGTACTTATGGCAAACCAAATGGGAGTAAGAGCTGTTGAGTTGTTGGTTGAGGGAAAAAGCTCTCTTGCAATAGGTATGACCGACGGTAAGATAAAAGCTACACCTATTACGGAAGCTGTAAATATGACCAGAAAATTCAACAAAGAACTTTATAACATAGCAAACACCTTGGCTAATTAGGAGGGCATATGAAGAAAACAAAAATAGTTTGTACAATAGGACCGGCATCTGAATCCGAAGAGGTTTTACGTCAGCTTATGGGCGCCGGTATGAATGTTTGTCGTTTGAATTTTTCACATGGTGACCATTCCGAGCACTTAGAAAGAATAAACAGAATAAAGAAGTTAAGACAGGAATTGGGGCTTCACGTAGGTATAATGCTTGATACCAAGGGACCTGAAATAAGAATAGGTAAGTTTAAAGACGGTATGACTGTAAGTTTAAAGCCGGGCGATAAATTTATATTGACTACAAGAGATATTATAGGAGATGAAAATATAGTTTCTGTAACCTATAAGGATTTGCCTAAAGACCTTATAGTCGGAGCAAGACTTTTGATAGACGACGGGTTGGTGGAGTTTGTTGTAGAAAAGATAGAAGATACAGAAATCTATACAAGGGTTGTAAATTACGGGGAACTAAAAGACAGAAAGGGTGTAAATGTTCCTAATGTAAAAATCAATCTACCTGCGATTACAGATAAGGATATAGCCGACATTAAATTCGGTATAGAAAATGATGTTGAATTCATAGCGGCTTCTTTTGTAAGAAAGGCAAGTGATGTTTTAAATATAAGAAAGATTCTTGAACAAAACGGCGGGCAGGATATACAAATTATAGCAAAAATAGAAAATGAAGAAGGTGTTGAGAACCTTGATGAAATAATTGAAATTGCGGACGGCGTAATGGTAGCCAGAGGCGATCTTGGTGTAGAGGTTTCAAATGAGAGGGTGCCTTTGGTACAAAAGGAAATAATCAGGAAGACAAACTATGCCGGTAAGCCTGTAATAACAGCTACGCAAATGCTTGATTCCATGATAAGAAACCCGAGACCTACAAGAGCCGAGGTAAATGATGTTGCAAATGCCATACTTGACGGTTCGGATGCTGTTATGTTATCGGGAGAAACCGCTGCCGGAAAATATCCTGTAGAAGCTGTAAGAACAATGGTAAGAATAGCTGAAAATATAGAGGCTTCCGTTGATTTTTATAAGCTTAACAATGTAAGAAAGTCATGGGAAGAGAAGTCTTCAACAAATGTTATTTCCATGTCCGTAGTTACAATAGCTGAAAAATTAAGTGCAAATGCCATAGTTGCGGCAACTACAACCGGAGCTACGGCCAAGGCTATTTCAAAATTCAGACCTCATACTATAATTTCCGCAGCAACCATAGATCCGAAAGTTGCAAGAAGGCTTTCTCTTGTATGGGGGGTATATCCTGTGCTTACAAGAAGAGTTGAGCATACCGACGAGTTGATAGATTCTTCAATATATGCGGCTTTAAGAGCAGGACTTATATTTGAAGGAGACTTGATAGTTTTAAGTGCCGGCATTCCGGCAGGTACCGGCGGTACAACCAACCTTATAAAGGTTCATACCGTGGGTAAGATTATACTTCAAGGGCAGGCTATAGGTAAGGGGTCTGTAGTAGGTAGGGCATGTATAGGATCAAGTGCTGATGAAATTAAGGATAAATTCCAAGATGGAGATATAATTATAAGTAGATACACAGACGCAGATATGGTAGAATATATCGGGAGATCTGCCGGAATTATAGTTAGTGAAGGCGGTCTTACATCACATGCGGCCATAACTGCCCTTCATTTCAAAAAACCTGCGATAGTGGGGGTAAATTATGAAATGAGCAGGGTGGAAGATGGACAAGTAATAACGCTCGATGCTATCTCCGGCATAGTTTATGATGGAGTGGCTAAGGTAATCTAATTGGGAGGATTTATGAAGAAAAGACTAATCGGTACTAATGCTATGGGCGTGAGAATGCCTATAGTAAAGCAAGGAGACGACCTGGTAGATATAGTTTCTACAACATTTTCAGAGATGCTTGAACTTGAAGGATTTGACCTTAGAGAAAAAGATGTTTTGGCTGTAACTGAATCTTTGGTTGCCAGAGCTCAAGGAAATTATTGTACTGTGGAAGATATTAAGGAAGATATTAACAGCAAGTATGATGATGAATTAAGCGTTGTTTTTCCTATATTGAGCAGAAATAGATTCTCCAATATCTTAAGGGGAATAGCTCTTACAGGAAAAAAAATTAAGATTTTCTTATCTTATCCAGATGATGAAGTAGGAAACTTAATCATGGACAGATATGAAATAATGAGAAAGAAAATCAATGTATACCAAGATACATTGACAGAAGATGATTATATGAACTTGCTTGGGGAAAGATATTTACATCCTTTTACCAAAATGGATTATGTCGAACTTTATAAATCATTGGCTGTAGATAATAACATAGAAGTTTTCTATAGCAACAATTTACAATATATAGCTGAAAATTCAAAGGCCGTACTTGTGGCAAACATCCATGATCAGGCTTATTTGAAGGAATTTTTTAAGGAAAGCGGATTGGAAAAAGTATATAGTCTTAAGGATATTATGGCTAAGTCTATAAACGGCTCAGGTTATAATCCGGATTACGGTCTATATGGTTCAAACTTGGCGGGAGATGATAAGTTGAAGTTGTTCCCGAGACAGGCTAAGGAATTTGTTGATGCTCTACAAAAGGCTATAGAAGCAAAAACCGGCGTAAAAATGGAAGTTCTTGTTTATGGAGACGGAGCTTTTAAAGATCCTCAAGGAAGGATTTGGGAACTTGCAGATCCTGTAGTTTCTCCTGGTTTTACTGAAGGTTTGATAGGACAACCTAACGAACTTAAGATAAAATACCTTGCAGATAATGAGCTTGCCGGCTTTAAAGGGCAGGAGGCTGTAGAGGCTATGAGGAAAAAGATTCAAGAGAAGGCTATGGCGGATGAAAATGATAAATTGGGTACAACGCCAAGGCAGTTAACAGACCTTATAGGTTCGCTTTGTGACCTTATATCAGGTTCCGGAGATAAGGGGACTCCTGTTGTATATATAAGAGGTTACTTTGACAATTATGCAAATGACTGATAGATTTGATTTTGTTTGAAAGTCAATCTCGTCTATTGCAGCAAAATAAATATTACAAAAAATTTAAAAAGGTTAAGATTTCACTAAAAATCTTAACCTTTTTGTAACTTTTTAAACTAATCCGTGCTATAATTTATTATGGCATTTATGGAGGAAATATGATTAAGTTTGTGGATGTGTGTAAAAGATACGCAAATAATGTTCAAGCAGTTGATAATGCTACTTTTACAATAGAGCAAGGGGAGTTTGTATTTTTAACTGGAGCCAGCGGTGCCGGCAAATCAACAATTATTAAACTTCTACTTAAGGAGGTTGAACCTGATTCGGGAGATATTTATTTTCAAGGAGATAAAATTTCCAGGGTTTCAAATAGGATGGTGCCTAAAATTAGGTCTGAGGTAGGAGTTGTATTCCAAGATTTTAGATTATTGCAAAACAGAACGGTATATGAAAATATTGAGTTTGTTTTAGATATATTGGGATTATCAAAGGCTGAGAAGAGAAAGAGGATAGATGAAGTTCTTGATATGGTAGCTTTGAAAGATAGGAAAAAAGCTTACCCTAATCAACTATCAGGTGGGGAGCAGCAAAGAGTTTCTATAGCAAGAGCTATATCGACAAAGCCTAAAGTCCTTATTGCTGATGAGCCGACAGGCAATTTAGATCCGGTGACCTCATGGGAGGTTACAAAATTTATTGAGGAAATAAATAAGACAGGTACTACGGTTATAATGAGTACCCATTCTAAGGAAATAGTTGACAGGATGAATAAAAGAGTTATATCGATGTCGAAGGGACAAATAGTGAGAGATTGTCAAGGAGGATATAACTATGAAGTCGATTAGAAAGCTGAAAAACATTATTAGAGAAGCTATAAAGGGTGTTTGGAAGCATAGGGCTATGGGGCTTGCATCAATTATTTCAACCTTTGCTACGCTGTTTGTAATAGGTATTATACTTATAATCACTGTTACCATTAACCATATTTCTACTGAAGTTCAGGAAAAAGTGGATGAAGTGGAGATATTTATAAAGAAAAATCCGACTCAGTTGGAAATAGATACAATTAAGGGAAAAATAGAGGCTATAGATATAGAGAAAAGCCTTAAGTACAGATCAAGTCAGGAGGCTTTGCAGATAATGAAGGCTTCGTGGGGCGATGATGCCGGTTTATTAGACGGTATCGACTCCGAAAATTTATTGCCGCCCTCATTTGTTGTAAAGTTGACCGACATAAGTCAGGCAGATCAGTTCAGTAAGCTTGCAAAATCTATTGAAGGGGTTGAGGATGTTAAGTATTACCAGGATTTAGTTCAACAGGTATATAAGGCTTCAAAATATGTAAGAATTTTCGGGGCAATATTGATTCTGGTACTTATGGTAGTTTCCCTGTTTATAATATCCAATACTATAAAGTTGACGGTATTTTCAAGGGCGAGCGAAATTTCAGTTATGAAATATGTAGGGGCAACAAACAATTACATAAGGGTTCCCTTTATATTGGAGGGTATGTTCTTCGGTATAATAGGTTCCGGATTGGCATTTGTCGGTGTCTACTATTTATATGATTTTGTATTTAATCACTTGGGGACAAGGTTACTTGAAAACTTTTCAATGTTTTCCTTGTTGGAGCCTATAGTGTTTAGAAACGGATTATTACAGATATTTTTATCAATGGGTATAGGAATAGGGGTCTTAGGATCTATATTTTCTATAAGAAAGTACTTAAAGCATTAATATGGAAAAGAGGTAGTTATGCAGTTTAAGTTAAATAAGAGCAAGATACTGGCCGGTACTTTGGCAACTGGTCTTGTTTTGGGAATCTTTGTTAAGCCGGCTATAGCAGCAAGCTCGGTAGATGAGTTGAAAGCAAGGTTGGAAGAAACAAGAAACGCAAGATTGGAACTTCAACAGTCTATAGATGAATTGAGAAATGCAGGTAGCGGTTCATCAGAAAAATTAAGAGAGTTGAATCAGGCTATAGAGAAGTATGAAAAGGAACTTTCAGAAAGTCAAGGCTCTGTGGATAAGCTTACAGGTGAATTGGATGAGCTTGTCGGACAAAGAACGACAATAGAAGAAAAAATTAATTATATAAATTCCTTGATACAGGAAACGGTTAGTAAAATCTATAAGTTACAGGAAGATATATTAAAGCTTGAGTCCGAAATTGATTCAAATAATAAAAAAATTGAAGAGCTTAAGTTAAGCATAGAAAAGAACACCAAGTTATTAAAAGAGAGATTGGTTGTTATGTATAAGCTTGGAGATGCCGACAAGTTGGAAATACTTTTGACATCTACAGACATAAATGATTTCTTATCAAGAAATCTTATGATGACAACTATAACTAAGCATGATAAGGAGCTTATAGCAAGCCTTAAGGCTGATAAAGAGGAACTTGATAAGGTTACGGCTGAGCTTAAGGGACAAAAGTTAGCACTTGAAGTTAATAAGGAAAATGTAGAGAAAGAGAAGTTGAATCTTGAAGCTCAAAAGCAGGTTCAAGACAAGTTGCTTTCTCAAGTTAAGGCCGAAGAAGGCGAAATGTCGAAGCTTTTGACTCAAGCGAAGACTTCATATGAAGAATTGGAAGCATATCTAAATTCAAGTTTGGAATCCAAGAGGGCGCTTGTATCCAAGAGACAAAATCTTGAAGATGAAATTTACAGAAGTGAAAGAGCTATAAATGAGTTATTGCTTAAGGAAGAGTCAACAAGGAATCAATTGGAGTTGGCTGAAAGAAAGGCAAGACTTGAAGAACAAAAGAAGGAACTTGAAGAAGCAAAGGAAGCTGAAAATAACCAAAACGGTTCTGCAATTGCAGGATCCGGTCAGTTAAATTGGCCGACAGATGCTTCCTATATAACAAGTTACTTTGGATATAGACCGAATGTATGGGGAACTGGAGAGGTAGAGTTCCATACAGGGGTTGATATAGCGGGCCCTATGGGGACAAATGTTTATGCGGCTGAATCGGGTACTGTTATTCATGCGGGTTGGAATAATTACGGTTATGGTAATCTAATCATAATCGACCACGGTAACGGAATGACTACAAGATACGCTCATTTGAACGGATTTAACGTTTCATATGGACAATATGTTTCAAGAGGACAACTTATAGCACCTATGGGAACAACAGGAAATTCAACAGGACCTCACTTACACTTCGAGGTTAGGATTAACGACTATGTTCAAAATCCGTTGGATTATATATCAAGATAATTTTAAGGTTCTAAGATGCCTATCAGCTTATTTGTTGATAGGCATTGCAGAACCTTTAATATTTTATTCCGATGTGCTAATATTATGATATTAGAAATGGAGAATATTATGGAAAGTAAAAAGTTTAGAACAGTTTTTTATGTGTTAATTTTAATTTTATTTACTCTTTTCGGGTACTTACAAGGGCAAAAAAATCCGCAGGCAGCCTTGGTTGAAGGTGACGGTCAGTATGATAATATGAAAGTTTCCGACGAGGAAAGAAATTATATAAAAAAGCTTAGGGAAATAAAGACCATAGTTGATAGGGACTTTTTGAATGAAATTGATGAGAATAAAACTGAGGACGGTATATATAAGGGTTATGTTGCAGCTCTTGGCGATAAGTATTCAGTTTATTACAATGCCCAGGAGTATAAGGCGTTAAATGAACACAATTCGGGAGAATTTGGCGGTGTAGGTTTACAGGTTAATTCCGGAAAGGACTATATAGAAATAATAGCCCCTATAAAGGATACACCGGCCGACAGGGCAGGTATTAAGGCTGGAGATAAGGTTAAGGCCATAAACGGTGAAAATTTTTCTCCGGACCAAATGGAAGAAGCTGTTAAAGTAATGAGGGGAGAACCCGGGACCGAGGTTACTCTTACGATACTTAGAGAAGTTTCGGGAAAGACCCAGGAGCTTGACTTCAAGCTTAAAAGGGAGCTTATAGATGTTGATTCCGTTTATCCTAAGATGCTTGAAAATAATATAGGTTATATATATATTTCTGGTTTCCAGGAAAGGACCTTTAAAGATTTCAAAAAAGCACTTGAGGACTTGCAGGCTCAGGGAGCAAAAAAATTGGTTTTGGACCTTAGGAATAACCCGGGCGGACTTTTGGATGTTACACTTGAAATGGCGGACTATCTTTTAGGCAAGGCTAATATAATGACGGTCAAGTATAAGACTAAAGATGAAGAAACTTTTTCTTCAGATGAGAGTCAAAATAATATACCTATGGTTGTTCTTATAGATAACGGTTCCGCTTCAGCTTCCGAAATTATGGCGGGAGCTTTACAGGATAACAATAGGGCTCTTTTGCTTGGGCAAAAGACCTACGGAAAGGGAGTTATGCAGCAAATTTATAATTTCGGTATAGGAAATGACGGAACCGGAATGAAGCTTACAGTTGCAGAGTTTTTTACACCTAATCATAATAAGATACACGGTATAGGAGTTTCTCCGGATATTGAAGTTAAGTTGAATGATGGAGTAAATAAGATAGGGCCGGAAAATCTTGATAAAGATAATCAATTACAAGAGGCTATAAAATTAATAGAGAGTAAGTAAAAGAAAAATCCTGATTATGAGTTTCAGTCATAGTCAGGATTTCTTATTATATTTATTCCTTTAAAAAGTTATATATGTAAAAGTTTAATGTATAACAGCAACAAAATAATAGAAGATCGCACTTGAAAAAGAACAAACGTTCGTGTAATATTAAGATGAGGTAGATAGCATGGAAAATTTTAATATACAATCAAATTATAAACCGACGGGAGACCAACCTCAGGCTATAAAAGCTTTGGTAAGGAGTCTAAAAGACAACAATAAGTTTCAGACTTTAAAGGGGGTTACCGGCTCCGGTAAGACATTTACTATGGCAAATATTATACAGGAAGTTAATCGTCCAACTTTGGTTTTAGCCCATAATAAGACTCTGGCATACCAGTTGTTTACGGAGTTTAAGGAGTTTTTTCCGGACAATGCCGTAGAGTATTTTGTGTCTTATTACGACTATTATCAACCTGAGGCCTATGTAGCGGCTACGGATACTTATATAGCCAAGGATTCATCCATAAATGATGAGATAGATAAGATGCGACATTCGGCTACAGCGGCTTTATTTGAAAGAAGGGATGTTATTATAGTTTCGTCGGTATCTTGTATATATGGTTTGGGAGATCCTATAGATTATGAGAAGATGACCCTTTCCTTGAGGCCGGGGATGGAAATAGAGAGAGATGATGTTTTGAAAAAATTGATTTTTATTCAATTTACAAGAAATGATATAGATTTTTCCAGGGGGACTTTCAGAGTTAGGGGGGATGTTATAGATATCTTCCCTGCAAATGCTACCGAAAATATCTACAGGGTAGAGTTTTTTGGAGATGAAATAGATCGGATTTCTGAAGTAAACTATCTTACGGGCGAGGTGGTCAGTCATCTTAATCACATTTTAGTTTTTCCGGCATCTCACTATGCTACATCTATGGATAAGGTTAAGCTTGCGGTTCAGAGT
>JAEXBH010000141.1 GCA_023394215.1 Bacillota bacterium
CTTTTTGCATTTTCTATTACCTTTATAATATTTTCACTTTTACATACATAGGTTTTTTTACTTCCGTCATCCATGGGTATATAATTATCAACAGCAGGTTTTTCCTTACTTTGAGACGGTTTAAGCTTAAGTTTAAATATTTTTTCAAATATATTTATCTTATCCCTATACTTTCTTAAAAGTTCAATGGTATAGTCGGCATGCCCGGTTAAATACCCCCTATAACCTATTATCTCACAATCCTTGCCTATGGATTCAGCCGAAAAGCTCGCATTTAAAACATCACTTGTTGCTATGGGCAAAAAGATTTTACCGCCCTCTTTTATCATTATACATGACATCATTTCCGTTAATGTGGTACTCTTACAATTAATTATGACATCATAATAATCCTTTTTATGTAAATTGCCGTCTACAAAATCCTTAATTTGATAAGCGTTTGTTACATTAAGCTCATCAAAAATAGCCTCAAGCTCCGATAAGTCCTGCCCCTGGTCTCTTATATAACCGTGCAGACACCCCTTGTCGGACAACTTGTCTCTAACAGCCAAAGCCGAAAATAAGCCGTTTTTATTACCAACCCCTATAATCAAAACCCTATCGTCTTCTTTTACAATTTTATTTACCAGGGTAACATTCCCAGCTATATCGATAGCCGACATAAGGATATTTAAAGGAAAATCATCTATTTTTCTTATCATGGGACTTCTTAAAAACAGGATTGCCCTGCCTTTAACAAATACCTGTCCATAATCCAAATCTATATCCAATATTTCATCTATTATAAGTGGCGTAGCTATAAGGGAACCGGTACTTATAACTCTGTCTCCTATCTTAAAGTCCCTATTTTTCCTAAATACAGATCCCATATCTATTATTTTACCGGCAAAAATCCCCCCTGTGCCAGTAACAGGATTATGGCATTTTCCTCTTTCAAGGGTTATTTTCATTATTTTTTCTTTTATCTTATCAATATTTCCATTTGAACTCTGATATAGCTGAAAAAAACTGCAGGCATTTATATTTAAAACTTCAACATCTATCAACACTTCATGATCCTTTATCGGCAAACTCGGATCAATCTTCCAAGCCTTTTCCAAATTTGTATATTCCGGAACCAAACTTCTGTCAAAACCATAAATATCACCCATAAATAACTTACACCTCCTATATAAATATTTAATATAGGCCCTTAAGACATATAACTCTTAAACTCATCAGGCTTTAATCTTCTTTAATACTAATTAAAATTTTATCATATTTTAAGATAAATCTAAAGGTCTTTTATTATATTTTTAAGCATTTATCGACTTATTCCGGAAATTGAATTGAAATAATTATTACGAAATAATAAATTCAATTATTCAATATAAGCTTTTATGAAAAAAATAAAATATCAGCACTGATATTAAAGAAAAAACAGAGACAAATATTTCTAAATGTCTCCATTTATAAATCCAACCTTACGTTGACACCATATTTAAAATTCACCTTATCAGTCTGTCAAGTTCGTGCATATACTTCTTATTTGCCTGATAAAGCTCATCATAAACCCTATAATAGGCTTCATATTTTTCAGTATTTTCAAAATTCGGTCTATAGATTTTACCGCTTTTTATCAATTTTCCGGCATGGACAAAATCTTTTTTATGGCCTGTACCTATCATAGCCATAAGGGCATCTCCATATGAGGCCCCTAAGGTTACTGCCGGAGTCCTAAGCTCCATACCCAAAACGTCGGACAGCATTTGTATCCATAGGTGATTTTTTGTGCCTCCGCCTGTAATCATTATATTTTTAATGTTTACATTAAGACTTTTAAATATCTCAAAATGCTGTTTAATGGAAAAACAAACTCCCTCATAAGCAGCTCTGACTATATCTCTCCTATCATGGTTTAAGCTAAGCCCTATAATCATACCCTTGGCTTTCTCATCATTTATAGGGGTCCTTTCTCCCGCAAAATAAGGCAAAATCACAAGCCCCCTACTTCCTACAGGTACATTGTCCATATCATTCATCATTATCTGATATGTATTTAGACCACCATCTTTTTCAGCACTCAACTCCTCCCTGTAATAGATATCCCTTATCCATTTAGTTAAGGCACCTGATGTGTTGGTCCCTGCAGATATATCATATGTGTTCGGTACAATAAATGATTCTCTCCAAAGCCTTTCATCATCGTAGAATTTCTCAGTACAAAGAATCATGTAAACTGTTGAACCCATCCGAATAAGCATATCTCCGGGGCTCATAACTCCGCAACTTATAGCCTCAGCTCCGGAATCATCCCCACCTGTTATTACAGGCGTCCCTTTTGCCAAACCGGTATCTTTTGAAGCCTCTTCCGTTACAAAACCGGCTATGTCCGTTGTCCACAAAATTTTTGACAATTGATCCGGACTGCAAATTCCATCGCAATATTTCGGATCCGGCTTACCCTCGCTTCCATATAAAGGATTAAAACTTGCCAAACCCAAAAATCTGTCAATAGTATAATTTGAAGTCAACTTATAAGTCAAATAAGATGAAGCTGTCAAAAATTTATGGGTCTTTTTATAGATTTCAGGTTCATTTCTCTTAATCCACAATATCTTAGGTGCTATATCACTGGACCCCAAGGGTCTGCCAAAAAGTCTAAGAACCTCATCTTGACCCCATTTATCGGTAAGTATTTTACATTCCTCCATTGCCCTTGCATCTATGCCGTAAAGTATTGCCTTTCTTAAAGGCTTACCATCTATATCAACAGGAAGACAGTCGGAACTTAAAGCACTCAACCCTACACCCTTAATTTGTTCAGGATCTATCCCGGCATCACTTATAATCCTCTTTGAAAGTATACACAAATCCTTGTACCAAATTTCATCAGCATCATGTTCAAAATAATTGGGTTTTGGATTTTCAAGTCCGTGTTCCTTTGAAGCGCTTACTACAAGCCTTCCCTCTTCATCGAGTAAAGCCGCCTTGCTTTCATTAGTTCCGACATCAATACCTAAAAAATATTTCTTTTCCATAAAGCCTCACAATTCTTTTCTAAGCTCGTAAACTACTTCCATAAACTCCTTGACCCTATTTATATCAACAGGAAGGTTGCCTCCATTTTCATCCTGCAGCAGTCCTCCTTTCTTGAAATAGGTACCAACTACAGCCCCATCTGCAAATCTCAGCTTATCTCTGATAGTTGTCGGCTTACATCCCGTATTTGCAAAAATCATTGTTTCCGGCAGCGCCTCTTTAACATCCCTCAAAAGACTTTCGTCAACATCGGCTCCTGCAGAAGATGCTGATATGCAAAGCCCTTCTGCTCCGGTTTTAAAAACTGTGGATTTTGCAATATCGGAAAGTCTTCTATTATCAAGATTTACATCAGATTCAGGATTTATAAAATAAAGCATTTTAAGCTTATTCAATCTCAGCTCAGCCTTCCTTCTCAAAAGACTTGAAAAGTCATTATTATAAAAACCTCCATCTCCTACATAAACTCCCGAAAATGTACCTCTGCAAAAATCCGCTTCCACAGCACAGGCAAGCTCTATGGTAGCCTTGGCATCCGATATGGCATCAACGCCGAATGGTATGCTTATGTCATTTCTTAACTGCCCTATAATTCTCGCCATTACAGCAACCGTCACAAAATCCATCCTCCTTTGATAAGGAAAACTGAATTCATTTGATATTAGAACTCCGTCTACACCGCCATCTATCAAGGATTTCAAATCCTTCCTCGCCATAGAAACTATTTCTTCTATCCCCCTATCATAGCCGTACCTGGGATCTCCCGGCAAGGCTGGAAGGTGAAGCATCCCTATTATAGGCTTTTTTACCCCAAACATTTCTTCAGTCCAAAGCATATATCCCCCTTAAAAATTTATCTTAAGACCAAAAATCCTTATCAAATTCCGAGCGAAACCTGCTTTTTTCAGGATTTACATAACTCACGGAATATTCTATAGGCTTATCATCAGCATAAGTTATACATTTCAAAAGAAATACCGGCGTATCCTTCTTTACCCCTAAAAGCCTTGCCTCATTTTGATCAAGACTTGTGACCTCAAGACTTTGATCGGCGTGGGTAAAGGCTATGTTATAATAATCATATATATCATACATGGAAAAATCATTAGTGTTTATATGCATAAGATTTGGAAGTATCTTTGTAGGTACATATATCTCTTCTATGGATAAAGCTTCCTTATCAACACTGCTAAGCCTCTTAATATAGTGCAAATCATCTTCTTCACTTATAGAAAATAAGTTTGCAAAAAATGGACCCGCCTTCCTTATATAGCTGTTTATAAGGCTGTTTATCGGATCCTTTTTTAATTTTTTCATAGATCTGGTAAAACCTGTAAGCCTATCCAAATCCCTACTTACAGCCTGCCCTATTACAAAAACGCCCTTCCCATGAACGGATTGTAAATGCCCGTCACGCTGAAGCTCCATAAGTGCCGCCCTTACAGTCAGCTTACTCACACCATAGGCTTCCGACAAATCATTTTCCGAAGGTATAGACTCCCCGGGTAATATCTCTCCATTTAAAATACTTTCCAATAAATCATCTCTGATTTGCTTATATGCCGGTTGGCTCCTCTTTATAGTCCTGTCTTTTACCATGCTCCATCATATCCTATTGTTATCGCACTTCTTTTCGCCCCAGCTTCCATAGATTCTTCTATTGATTTTCCTTGCATAATTGAATATAAAAAGCCTGCTATGTAGCTATCACCGGCTCCAAGTGTGTCTATAACAGGGCATTCAATTATGCCGAAGCTGTAAAACTTATGGCCGTCAAAGGCTAAACTCCCATTTTCCCCTCTTGTAACTATAACTATTTTCGGTCCCATAGCCTGCATTTTTCTCATAAAGGCTTCAAGATCTTCTCTTCCCATATCATCATTTGAAAAAAATGCGTAATCTATAAAAGGAATAGTTTTATAAGTTAATTCATCATCCAAATAAGTTGCAAAATCAAATGCCGTATTCATTCCATATCCCTTGAAATACTCAAATTCATGGGCAACATTTCCCCAAAATCCGCTTACAACAAGGTCGTGTTCTCTGATAAAATCTCTGTTGGCATCAGTAAGTTTGAAATCAGCCATTACTCCTTCGTCATAGTCACCCAGAACTCTATCATTATTAACAAGGCTTATCTTGGTCACTGCAGTTTTTCCCTCTTGAACTTGGACATTTGAAACATCAACTCCTTCTTTAGTCAAACCCTTTATCATTATCTTACCGAAGTCATCAGTTCCCACAGCTCCCACATAGGCACTATTTCCACCTAATTGCCTTATATAAACTGCTACATTTACAGGATTACCTCCCGGTTTTGCTATATTTTCATTTTCATAATAGTCAATACAATTATCACCGACACAACAAAACTTCATATCTGCTCCTCCTTTTTAATTACCTTCATATGACTGGCAAAAGAATATATTTTGGCATCCGAAATAGACTTGAAAACTTCTATCGGGATTTCCTTATCCTTCTTATCATAAGTAACACCCTGCATGTATATAGCAGGACTTCCTTGACTTTTGCCGAACAACACCGCCTCTTCTTCTCTGAGACTTGTAAGTGATATGTCCTGATGTCCGCTGTTAGGAATCAAATCATACCTTAATTCAATAACTGTATAATAAGGAATCTCCGAAAAATCAACTTTTTCCAAACCCTTACACCTTGTCAGATCCGTATAATTGTATTCCAAAGAGGCCGCTTCCCCATCTATATACC
>JAEXBH010000144.1 GCA_023394215.1 Bacillota bacterium
CTGCCGGTTGGTTAGGAAAGAAGACCGGTAAGGGATTCTACGATTATTCAAAATAAGAAATTTTAGGAGGTCTTAGTACCTCCTTTTAATATGTTAAGTTTTATAAATAATTACTAAAATATTGACAAAACTCTCAAACGGGTATATACTGATTATAGATTCTTCAGGGCAGGGTGTGATTCCCTACCGGCGGTAAAGTCCGCGAGCGAAAGCTGATTTGGTGAAATTCCAAAACCGACAGTATAGTCTGGATGAGAGAAGATAAATACTCGATTTTTAAAGCCCCGAAGTATAGTGGGGCTTATTTTATTGCTCCTAATATATTTCAAAGGAGGTAGTCATATGGAATTGACTAACAGAGATCAGACAAAATTTAATGTAAACACGATGGTGAAGATTGCAATTTTTGCAGCTATGGCAGGTTTGTTGATGCTTATAAAGTTTCCATTACCCTTTGCTTTCCACTTTATGACAGTGGATTTTGGAGATGTGGCAACTTTGGTGAGCGGTTTTGCACTTGGACCTATAGCCGGTGTAGTTACAGTTGTGTTAAAGAACGTTGTAAATGTTATGCTTAACGGAACAACTACTGCCTATGTAGGAGAACTTTCAAATATAATAGTGGGTTCTACTTTTGTATTTATATCTTCATACATCTATTCAAAGAAGAAGACAAGAAAAAATGCAGCTATAGGTTTGATTTTGGGTGTAGTTGCCATGACTTTATTGGCGACATTATCAAACTATTTTATAATTTTCCCTATCTATGCCAAGGCTTTCGGTATGCCTCTTGAGGGCTTTGTGCCTATGGTACAATCTGTAAATCCGCTTGCGGACAGTTATTTAAAGCTTATGGTTTTTGCAGTTGCACCTTTTAATATAGTAAAAGGGCTTTTAAATGCCCTTGTCACTTTGCTTATTTACAAGCGTATATCAATTATTTTTAAGAAATTTTAATTAAACCCGATTGTTCTTTATTTAATCAAATCATAGGGTTCTGTGTATCTTTCCGGCTTACGAGTTGGATGATATATAGAACCTTTTTTATTTAAATGTTAGAATATCAAAAAGGAGCTTATATGAGATTAGATAAATTTTTAGCCAATGCGGGCTTGGGATCAAGAAAAGAAGTGAAGAAATTTATTAAGGACGGAAATGTCAGCGTAAATAGTAAAGTTGTTACAAAGGCTACAGTTTATATTGATGAAAATACAGATGAAGTTAAGTTTAATAATCAAAAGCTTATTTATGAGAAATATCTATATATAATGATGAACAAGCCTCAAGGTTTTATATCGGCAACGAGGTCTGTATATGATGATACTGTTTTGGATCTCTTGGATGAAGAACTTCGAGATAGGGAGCTTTCTCCTGCCGGAAGGCTTGATAAGGATACGGAGGGTTTGATATTTTTAACTAATGACGGCAGACTTATTCATAATATTATTTCTCCCAATAAAAAAATCGTTAAGAAATATTATGCAAGGGTGGATGCTGTTTTATCCAATGGAGATATTGAGGCTTTTGAAAGGGGCATATATTTGGAAAAAGAAGCCTATATGACGCTTCCGGCAAAATTGGAAATAATTTCCGATTTTGAGTGCTATGTCTATATACATGAGGGAAAATATCATCAGGTAAAGAGGATGCTTGCTATTTGCGGAAAAAATGTAACTTATTTAAAGAGGTTGGCTATAGGTCCTTTGCAGCTTGACCCTGAACTTGAACTCGGTTCTTACAGAAGGCTTAGAGAAGATGAACTTTTAAAGCTTAGGGAAGTGGTTGATATAGAAAAAGATTAGGCGGTAGATTGTGATAAAGATTAGTAATATAAAAATAGAAAAGGATGATATTAAGCTTCTGTCCAAGAAGATTGATTCAATTTTAAATAGGAAAAATACAAAGTTTGAGATATATAGAAAATCCATAGATGCCAGGAAAGGGATAAGCTTTAATTTTCAGGTGCTTGTAGATATAGAGTTGAGTGAAAAGGAATTGAAAAAAATAAAAAATGCACAAGTTTATGAAGAAGAAAATTTTAAGCTTACTAAAAATAATAAATTTAATGAGGTGCTTGTGGTCGGAGCCGGCCCGTCAGGGCTTTTTACGGCTTATATTTTAAGCAGCTACGGGGTAGATGTTACACTTATAGAAAGAGGTCTGAAAATAGAGGAAAGGGCCTTGAGTGTCGATGAGTTTTTTCGAAGCGGAGTTTTAAATCCCGAGTCAAATATTCAGTTTGGAGAAGGGGGAGCGGGGACTTTTTCTGACGGCAAACTTACCGCCAGGTCTAAAGATAAAAGGCAAAGA
The DNA here is from genome assembly GCA_023394215.1 of Bacillota bacterium. Classification (GTDB taxonomy): domain Bacteria; phylum Bacillota; class Clostridia; order Tissierellales; family Peptoniphilaceae; genus JAUMWX01. Next base: position 2,311 of record JAEXBH010000144.1, read on the forward strand.
GAAGTTTTGAGGATTCTTGTAGAAAATGGAGCCCCGAAAGATATTTTAATAGACCAAAAGCCCCATATAGGTACGGACCTTCTTAGGCAAGTAATAGTGAATATGAGAGAGAAGATGACCTCATGGGGGGTAAAGTTTTTCTTTGATACGAAAATGGAAAATATAGAAATTGAAGATGGAAAGATTTCCTTCGTCATAACCAATAGGGGAAATTTCTCGGCAGATCAATATATATTTGCGTTTGGAAATAGTGCCAGAGATACTGTATATATGTTAAAGGATAAGGTCAAGATTTCAAATAAACCTTTTGCTGTAGGTTTTAGGATAGAACATCCCCAAAAAATGATAGACTTTTCTCAATACCATGTAAATGATGAGTCTTTACCGAAAGCCTCTTATGCTTTGACTTACAGTGAGGAAAACAGCAGGGGGGTATATACTTTTTGTATGTGTCCCGGTGGATATGTTATAAATGCAAGCTCTTATGAGGGAATGCTTTGTGTAAATGGCATGAGTTATCATGATAGGGCAGGAGCCAATGCCAATTCAGCTCTTGTTTGCGGTATAGATGAAAGTATATACGGTAATGGGTTTCTTGCTGGCTTGAAATTTCAAGAAGAAATGGAAAGAAGAGCCTTCGAATTGGGAGGTGGAGGTTACATTGCCCCTATTCAAAAGGTTGGAGATTTCTTAAGAGGAGAGATAAGTAAAGAAATAGGTTCGGTTGTACCTACTATTAAACCGGGCTATGTATTTAAAGACTTAAATCAAATTTATCCTGAAAAAATTAATTCATTTATAAAAAATGCCCTTATAAATATGGGCAAGAAGCTTAAGGGTTTTGATATGGAAGATGCAATACTTACCGGAGTCGAGACGAGGACGTCATGTGCTGTCAGGTTTGATAGGGATGAAAATCTCAGATCCTTATCGCTTTCAAATCTTCTTTGTATTGGAGAGGGCGCCGGATATGCAGGTGGAATAGTTTCGAGTGCGATAGATGGGATAAAGGCGGCAGAAGTAATAGTAGAGGGAAGGTAGATAAGCGGGACTTTAGTGAAAAGTTTTGAAAGTGGAGTTTATCTTTTGCTTGGATTTTTACAGGTTAATCGAGGACATAACAGTATAAATAAAAAATTTATAAAAAGGCGTGAAGAATATAATTTATTTTTCATGCTTTTCTTTATGAAAGAATAAAAAAGAACGGCCAAATTTAGCCGTTCTATATAATCACTGGTGCGGGAAAGAGGACTTGAACCCCCACGTCAATGACACTAGATCCTAAGTCTAGCGCGTCTGCCAATTCCGCCATTCCCGCAAGTATGGGGTGAGTAATGGGATTTGAACCCACGACCTCCAGAGCCACAATCTGGCGCCCTAACCGCTAGGCCATACTCACCAGAGTGCCCGTGCACGTAATGTGATTACCTTATATAATATACAATCTTTTTATATGATTGTCAAGTGTTTTTAAATATTTTTTTAAAAGGGGTTGATGGCAGATAAAATCTGCCATCATTACTAAATGAAAATTAAAAATAAAAATTTCTTATATTTAATTTACTGTAAAATGCGCTCCAAATTATGTAACTTATTAGAAGGATTCTTAGCGGTAATACTAATAAAGTATTTGGAGCCGCATTTCGTTTAATCTAAGTCATGAAAATGAATTTTCATTCATCCTAGATAATAATAAGATACCCTCTTATTTCTCTTGTGTCAATGCTTGTAAATCATGAAACCGCTTGTGTTTTTTATTATATATATTTTTTTTCATAATTTTAATTTACACATTTTACGGCATGAAAAAAGATGCTGAAAGCAGCATCTTTTAGTTTAATGTATTGCCGATAATGAATTTGTTATGTTTATTATATGATCTTTCGCTCTTATATAATAAGTATAATACTTGTCGTAGATAAGTCCGGTTTCCGTATTGCATTCTCCAGTTTGCATTCTTTCCAAATGATTTATCCTGTTTTTTTCTACAAGGTCCGTGATCCTGAAAGCTGTAGTTCTAATCTTATTTAAATCGAAGTCTTCATCTTTCCAACTGTTTGACAT
>JAEXBH010000177.1 GCA_023394215.1 Bacillota bacterium
CTTATGAAGCTCCCTATCAAGATTCAAAATCTTTTCCCTTTCAGATTCTACAAGCTTTGTAACCGGCACACCTGTCCACTTGGAAACAACCTCAGCTATTTCTTCTTCGCCTACTTCCTCCTTAAGTCCCGACTCTTTAGCGGACTTTTCTTCAATTTCTTTAAGTCTTGCTTGTAAATCCGGAAGGCTTCCATATTTTAATTTTGATAATCTCTCAAAATCATATTTTCTTTCAGCATCTTCTATCTCTATTTTTACAGCATCTATCTTTGATTTAATCTCGTTCGCTTCTTCCAAAATCTTTTTACTGTCCTGCCATTTTACAAACTTAAGATCATAATCTCCGCTTTTTTCCGCCATTTCCTTTTCAAGCACAGCAAGTCTTTCCTTGGAACCCTCATCTTCCTCTTTTTTCAATGCGGTGATTTCTATCTGCATTTGTAAAAGCTCTCTTCTTAAATCATCAAGTTCCTGAGGCATAGAGTCTATCTCAGTCCTTACCATAGCACATGCCTCATCCATAAGATCTATAGCCTTATCCGGCAAAAACCTGTCTGTTATATACCTATCCGACAATGTTGCACAAGCTATTACAGCACTGTCGGAAATTCTTATTCCGTGGTGAAGCTCATATTTATCCTTGATACCTCTCAAAATAGAAATAGTGTCTTCAAGGCTCGGCTCATCAACCAAAACCTTTTGGAACCTTCTTTCCAAAGCTGCATCCTTCTCAATATATTTTCTGTATTCATCAAGGGTAGTTGCCCCTATAACCTTTATCAAGCCCCTTGACAATGCCGGCTTCATAATGTTTCCGGCATCCATGGCTCCATCGGTTTTTCCGGCTCCCACTATTGTATGAATTTCATCTATAAACATCACTATATTGCCATCAGATTTTTCAACTTCCTTTAAAACTTCCTTAAGTCTTTCTTCAAATTCTCCTCTATACTTGGCACCGGCTATAAGTCCCGCCATATCAAGGGATAAAAGCCTTATATTTCTTAAACTTTCAGGTACATCATTATTTACAATCCTTTGGGCAAGTCCCTCAACTATTGCAGTCTTACCTACACCCGGATCCCCAATAAGAACAGGGTTATTTTTACTTCTTCTTGACAAAATTCTTATGGCGTTTCTGATTTCATCATCCCTACCTATAACAGGATCCATCTTGCCTTCCCTTGCCTCTTTTGTCAAATCTATAGTATATTTTACCAAGGCGCCCTCTTGATCTATATTATCTCTACCGGCACTTTTTGCATCATTTTTAAATTCCAAAAGCTTTTCTTTAAAATTTTTATAGTTCAAAGAAAAATCTTTAAAAAGCTTTTCTATTTCTATATTTTTTTCCTTTAATAAGGCAAGGAAAATATGCTCTACCCCTTGATAAGAATCCCCCATAGCCTTAGCTTCATCTTCGGCATTTAATAAAACTCTCTGAAAAACGGTATTAGGATAAATATTCCCCCCGCCGCTTTGCTTAGGAAGCCTATCCACCAAGTCCTTAACCCTATCTCTAAGCTTTGCCGCATCCTTACCCATAAGATTGATAAGCCTATAAATAAGCCCATCCGAATCAATAAGTATTGCCAAAGCCAAATGATCTTGACTAAGTTCGGGATTTGAGTTCTTTATCGCTATTTTTTGTCCTTCTTCTATATATTCCAATGCCTTTTGCGAAAATTTATTTGTATCCATCATTTACCTCCTATTCAAGTAATTTCTTAAATACTTCCTCCTGATCTTCTGTCAATTTTTCAGGATTTACAATCTTTATCCTTAAATATAAGTCTCCCTCATTTCCTTTCATATCTTTAAATCCCAGCCTTGCCAATTTGATTTTTTTGCCCGTCTGCACGCCTGCCGGAATCTTTACCCTAATCTTTCCTTTGAATGTTTCAACTTCTTTACTTATCCCAAAATACGCTTGCCAAGGAAATACTTCCAAATCTCTTATAATATCATTTCCGACAAGCTCATCAGGACTTTCAATCTCAATCTTTGCCATGATATCCCTATCAAGCCCATACTTATCACCCTTTATCCTAATCTTCTTGCCCCCGGTAATACCGCTTGGCCACTTAAGATTTATATCAAGACTCTTTCCGCCGATTCCTATGGAAAGCTTACTTTCGCCTCCCCTGTATGCCTGGTCAAGGCTTATAGGGTAAACTATCTCGTAACCGGGCTTCTTTTTTCCCCTCGAAGAGAATCCTCCAAATATATCGCCAACGGAGCTGCCTGAGAATCCTCCTTCAGAGTTAAATATCATATTGAAGAAATCGGAAAACTTACCGCCACCTCCAAAATTTCCTCCAAAACCGTACTGAGAAGGATCGAAGTTTTGCCCGCCGGAAAAATCGTAGGCAGAGCCGAATCTATCATACTTATCCCTTTTGTCCTTGTCCGATAAAACCTCATAGGCCTCATTTATTTCCTTAAGCTTTTCCGCCGCTTCCGGACTGTTATTATTCAAATCCGGATGATATTTTTTAGCCAGCTTCCTGTATTCTTTTTTTATATCTTCAAAACTTGCGGTTTTCTCGACCCCAAGTGTTTTATAATAATCCTTATACTCCATAATCCCTCCAAAATCTTTGACTATCTTTGACTTTTGTTTTTATTATACCCCCATTAAGATATCTTTGCAAGAGGTTATTAAAAAAAATTAATAGTTTCTTCTCTCCCCTAAATTTATACAATACAGCTACACTGACAAAGTCTTAATCTGTAAAATCACTTTTCCGATTGCAACAAAAAAACACCCAATGCCTTTCTCCCAAACCATCAGGTGCTTATACTTTAGTTCGGAAAGCATCAAGTGTCTTCCTTGTATTCTAATATATCTCCGGGCTGACAATCCAAAACTTTGCAAATCTTATCCAAAGTTTCCATCCTTACAGCCTTAGCCTTATTATTTTTTAAAATTGAAATATTTGATAGGGTGATTCCGACTTTTTCCGATAACTCAGTAACGCTCATCTTTCTTTTTGCCAACATAACATCTAAATTTACAATTATCATATTAAACTGTCAACTCCATTTCCAATTGCAGTTCAACACTTTTTTTAACTATTAATATAAGCGGCTTTACAACCAAGTGGCAAACTACCAGAAAGGATACAAAAATCATCCAAACTATAAGAAAGATTATATGATGAGTCCCGAAGAAAAACATAATTACATTTATAAGAAAAGAAAATATACTGTTAATAACAAGCTTATTATCTATTTTTTCCAATAAAACAACAGTTTGATCTTTAAAAATATTACCTTCTTCTATGTTGTTTAAAACTCGTACTATGTCCCTTATGCCCAAAAGAATAAGGGTAAAAACTATGTATATGGATAAGGTCCATACGGCCTGTGCCAAATACAACTTCTTATCACCGTCCACGAGCTTAAAACCTGCATAGGTGGAAAATATAAATCCTATAAAAAACAGGACAATCATAAGTATGTATGCAAGATATTTCAATTTTTTTAAACTTCTTTCCATTTTACCTATCTCCTATTGCCCTAAGTATACAAGAGAGTTTATTGTAAGTCAATATATATTTCCTGTAATTTAATAGAATTAAGATTTTCATTAGACCTTAATCAGCTTGATATCTCTTTGTTTTATGTATTTTTCCCATTTAATCGGCAAATCTTTATCAGTGATTATTGTATTAAAATCGTTTATTTCTCCAAAATAAGCATTATCAACCTTACCGAATTTACTGGAGTCAACTACAAGAATAACCTCCAAACCATTCTTCTTTACAGTCTTTTTAAATTCTATTTCATAACTGTTCATACATGTAACGCCAAAATTTTGATCTATGCCTGAGGCTGAAATAAAGACCTTATTCGCCCTTACTTCCTCCAACATCCTAAGGGTTTGATTTGATACAAACATCATAGTTTCAGGCTTATACTCCCCTCCACCCATAATCACTTTGACATTGGGCTTTGTAATGGCTGAAACCATTATATTTGACGCATAGCATATAAGTGTAAATTTTTTATTCATAGGTAGGTTACTTACTATCTTTTCTGTCGTTGAACCCAAGTCTACTATTACATAATCATTTTCTTCAATCAGACCTGCCGCGGCTTTACCGATGCGATTTTTAGCCTCATTATTTAGACTTTTAGCTACAATCAGATTATATTCCCTAATCCTCCTATTTAAATTTTGAGCATTATAAATAGCCGCCCCATGAACCAAATGTATAAGTCCTTCAGCTTCCAAAAGGCATAAATCTCTTCTTATCGTCATTTCCGACACTTCAAGCATAAGAGATAAATCCTTGACTGTGGCACCGTTATTCATTTGTAAAATCCGGATTATTTCTTTTTTCCTATCAGTTTTTTTAGACATAAAATCTCTCCCGACAACACCTTAACCCAAATTTTTAGGCCCGAATCCCATTGGCAAAATTTCTTTCAATTTAAAGACCTTATATTCTTCTTCATTCAAAGCTACAACAACTTCAAAACTTTCAGGGTCACAAAATTCCATCATCACCTGTCTGCAAACTCCGCAGGGAGTTGTGTAGTCACTGACTATACCGTCATGCCCTCCCAGTACCACTATACTTGAAAACTCTCTTTGCCCCTCGGATACAGCCTTGAAG
>JAEXBH010000191.1 GCA_023394215.1 Bacillota bacterium
CAGGGGCTGTACTTAGTACGATTATGATGGGAATCAGCATGAAATTTTTTAATAATATATTTAGCATTTTAGGAATAAGTATAATAGGAGCTGTGTGTCATAATTTTGCACAGGTGAGTGTGGCTTCTTTTATGTTAGGCTCTATAATGCTATTTAGCTATTTACCTGTATTGACAATAGTGGGAACTGTTACCGGATATTTTGTCGGTTTAGGTGCGTTTAATGTTTCGGGACACTTAAAAAAACTGAACATTGTTACGTAGGAGATTGAATTGAAGGATACTTTTACAATTAAAGAATTGCGGGCTGAAAACAGACCAATGGAAAAGTTGATGACTTATGGGGTTATGACTTTGTCTAACCAGGAATTATTGGCTATAATTTTGGGAAGCGGGACAAGAGGGAAAAATGCTATAAGCCTATCGGAATATATTTTAAATACGCTTGGTGCCAGAGAGCTTTTGTTTAAAAGCTTTGAGGACTTGCTTGCCATTGACGGAATAGGACCGGCTAAAGCATGCAGGATGCTTGCTTCCTTGGAATTTGGCAGACGGTTATCAGGTATAAATAACTTTGAAAAGATATCACTTAATAGTCCCGATAGTGTTGCCAATTATTTGTATGATTATTATAGGCATATAGATAGGGAAGAATTTATTGTTATTTTACTTGATACAAAAAATAAGATAATAAGGGTGGAGACTGTTTCAACAGGGACTTTAAATAAGTCCATAGTTCATCCGAGGGATGTGTTTAGAAAGGCAATCAGTTACAATGCCAATTCCGTGATTTTGGCGCACAATCATCCGAGTGGAGATCCAGAGCCGAGCAGAGAGGACTTGGATATCACTTCGAGATTGATAGATGTGGGAAAGTTAATAGGAATAAATGTTTTGGACCACATAGTAGTGGGTTTGAACAGATATGTGAGTATAAGAGAAAAAAACTTGATTAGGGGATTTATATGAAATTTTTTAAGGTGTTTTCTAATGACATAGCTATAGACTTGGGAACGGCCAATACTTCTGTTTATGTTGCAAAAAAGGGAATAGTTTTAAAGGAAGCAACGGCTGTTGCTATGGAGGTAAAGACAGGACAAATCATAGGCTTTGGAAATGAAGCGATAGATATGTTGGGAAAGACACCTGATAATATTGTTGTACTTAGACCGCTTGAGGACGGGATTATATCAGATTTCGACTTAACAAAGATATTTTTGGATTTTTGTATAAACAAGTCTTTAAAAGGACTTAGTCTGGTTCCTCCGAGGATTTTAATAACGGTGCCGGCCGGCATTTCGGATATAGAGTTTCGAGCTATTGAAGATGCCTGCATTCATTCAGGTGCAAGAGAGGTTTATATAGTTGAAGCTGTAATGGTGGGCTCAATAGGCTTGGGAGCAGGCCCTAAGGATAAGAGCGGAAGAATGATTATTGATTTTGGAGCCGGAAATGTTCAGATAGCAGTTGTGAGTATGAACGGAGTAGTTCTTTCAAAGACTCTTAATTTCGGAGGAGATCTTTTAAATAGTTCTATTATAGATTATATTTTGGATAAATATTCCATTATTATAGGGGAAGCTACTGCTGAGAACTTGAAAAAAACTATAGGAAATGTTGGAAAACTTGATCAAAATGATGCTATGGAGGTATCGGGAAGAGACCTTCTTACCGGTATGCCTGTAAGCGTTGATGTATTTGCATCTGATGTAAGGGAGGCAATTATAGATCATATTTATGAGATACTTGATGCGGTAAGGTCCATTTTGGAGAAAAATCCTCCGGAATTGTCAAGTGATATACTTAGAAACGGCATAAGCCTTACAGGAGGCTCAAGTCAGCTAAAAGGATTTAGGGAACTTTTGGAGACCGAGTTTGATATAGCGGTAAACCTGTCTACAACGCCTTATGATGACATAATAAGGGGAGCAGGTATGATGGTGGAAAATTTAGAAACTTATAAAAATTATGGTAAATAGACATGTTATATTATAAAAAAAGAAAAAGCAACAGAGTTCATTATATTAAAATAGTTTTATTGGTGGTATTGATTATTTTATCCATATTAAATCCGATAATTTCAAAAGTTTCTTCAAATGTTGTGCTTTTATTGGTCAAACCTTTGACAGAAATATCGTCTTTTATAAACAACGAGATCGAGGGATTGGTAGAGGCGACAATCGGTACAAGGGCAAATAGGGAGCAAATTGACAAATTGAGCCAGGAAAAGCAGACATTGGAAGCTGAAAATATAAGACTTAAAGATATCATAAATAATTCAAAGGCCTTGAAGGAGGAGTTTGAATTTTCAGAACATAAAAAAAGTGTAAAGGCGAGAGTATTGACGCTTGAAGATACAGGATATTTCAGCAATTTTACTATAGACAAAGGAAGCAGAGACGGGATAAAAGAAGGGGATTTGGTTTTAAGTAACTATAGTAATGACAGTAAAAATATAGTTGGAGCCCTAATCGGAAGGGTTGAAGAAGTTACATTGACCAGTGCAAAGGTTTCATCTTTGATGGATGATAGGTTTAATCTTACTTTCACAAACTCTGAAAACAGAGATCTTGGTATAATTAACGGAAGATTTGAAGAACAATTTGAAGGATATATGTTGGATAAGGATTCTACAATAAAAATAGGAGACAG
>JAEXBH010000054.1 GCA_023394215.1 Bacillota bacterium
ACTAAATCACAGGCTTTGTAAGAAATCCCCATGACCTCCATAAGTTTTTCATTGCCCAATATAATTTCTTTGCCGTCAACTTTAGCTCTTATGCCGTTTCCGGCTATCTCCTCTATATCACTTACCCTCGACCTGTCTATACTTTTCCCGTAAGCCTTTTTTATACTCCTGGAAATCGGATGGGATGAAGCACTCTCAGCAAGCGCCGCCACTTCTATAAGCTTATCTTTGTCTATTTCGGCATGATGGACACCTACAACCTCGAAAACTCCTCTTGTAAGGGTTCCGGTTTTGTCAAAAACGATAATTCCTGCATTTGCAAGAGTTTCCATATAATTTGAACCCTTTATCAAAATTCCCTGCTTACTCGCCCCGCCAAGTCCCGCAAAAAAGCTTAGGGGGATAGAAATTACAAGGGCACAGGGACATGATATTACTAAAAATGTAAGCGCCCTATATATCCATATATGCCAATTCGGGCTGTTGCCGGTTAAAATACTGAAAAGCCCCGGAAGCAGGGCTAATGCAAGTGCTAAATAACAAACTATAGGTGTATATACCCTGGCAAACTTTGTAATAAAAGCTTCTGATTTTGATTTTTTAGAACTTGCATCCTCAACCAGTTCAAGGATTTTTGAAACCGTAGATTCTCCAAACTCCTTACTTGTCTTAATTTTAAGAACTCCGTTCAAAACTATAGATCCGCTTATGACCGCATCTCCTACACCCACCTGCCTTGGTAAGCTCTCCCCAGTAAGAGCGCTTGTATTTACAGCTGAATTTCCCTCAATAACAAAACCGTCTATAGCAAGCTTTTCTCCGGGTTGTACGACTATTACAGAACCGACTTCAAGATCATCGGGATCTACTCTTTCAAGCCTTCCGTCTATTTCAATATTAGCATAATCCGGTCTTATATCCATAAGATCCGAAATATTTTTTCTGCTCTTGCTGACGGCTATCCTTTGGAAAAGCTCACCTATCTGATAAAAGAGCATAACCGCCACAGCCTCATTAAAGTCTCCCTTATTCTCATAAAAACCCAAGCCTATGGCCCCAAGAGTAGCTACAGCCATAAGAAAATTTTCATCAAAAACCTGCCCCTTACTTATATTTACAGCGGCTTCCAATAAAATATCATAGGCGATTAGCAAGTAAGTGAATAAATAGCCTCCGATTTTTAAAGGCATATTCAAATCAAAAAGATTTAGAATAAGTATTAAAATTATACTTACTACTATCCTGAACAAAATTCTTTTATTCTTCTTAGTCATAATCAACCTATAAATTCAAAATCTCTTTCTATTTTTCTGCAAGTTTCCTCTATATTTTTTAAAATTTCCTCTTCCTTTACACCTTCAACAAAATCCACAGCCATCTTTTGTGTCAGAAAATTTATTGATATATCTTTTATTCCCTCTATTTTCTTACAAGCCTCTTCCATTTTTGCAGCGCAATTTGCACATTCCACCTCTACCTTAAATTTCTTTTTCATATCTATACCTCACAAAATTTATAATACTATTAAACAATTAAGCACTTGTTTAAGTGTTCTACTTGAAGTATAATTTTTAAAAATAAGCTTGTCAATTATTAAATAGCCTCTATTTCCAAAAGGGCTAAAATTAATTTCCAAAAAGGAAAATAAGGAGTTTAAGATGAAAAGTCAAATGCCCATACCCCATAAACACATTGAAGATAAGGACATATTTATAAAAGAACAAATAGAAAAAGAAAACCTGTTTTTAGAAGTTGCAGGTATATTTAAAATCTTAAATGACAGCAGCAGATTAAAAATTTTTTGGATATTATGCCACAGGGAAATCTGTGTAATGGATATAGCCGCCATGACCGGTATGTCAAGCCCTGCAATCTCCCACCATCTCAGGATGCTCAAAGATATGGGGATAATAGAGGGTAGAAGAGAAGGCAAGGAAGTCTACTACAAGGCCAAGGATATTTTAGTATGCCGTGCCCTGCATCAAGCCATAGAAAAAATAATGGATATTTCCTGTAAGGAGTAATTTATGGATAAGGATAAAACAATAAACCTTTTTCCGGGTGTAAATCTTACCTATATTGAATCAATAAAGAAACACAGGTTTTGCAGTCACGAAAAAGACTTTAATGTAATAGAAATAAACTATTGTCACAAGGGTTCCTTGGGTTGGGAATTAAATGATAATTCTTCAATATACCTGTCTGCCGGGGATTTTTCTTTAAACACCAGAGGGATTTGTCCTGATACTACAATGAATTTCCCCAACTCTTACTACAGGGGATTGGAAATAACCGTAGATATACCGATATTTAAAAAAAGCATTCCAAATATTATCGAACCCGGCGAACTTAATCCCCAAATTATAGAAGAAAAGTTCTGCAAGAGATTCCGCTACTCTATAATAGGTGAAAATCCTATCAGCCAAGCCGTTTTCCAGGGCTTTTACGATAAAAATCTGAGTAAAAAGTTAAGTTTCCTGAGGCTGAAAATCCTTGAACTGCTCATCTTTTTAGAAAATGCGGATCCTAAAATAGGACAAAAAACAAGCCGATATGAATCGGAGCAGATTGAAACTATAAAAAGGGTCCATGACTATATTTGCGAAAATTTAGATAAGAAGATTACTATAGACAGCCTTGCAAAGATGTTTTTCATAAACTCCACCAGCCTAAAA
>JAEXBH010000061.1 GCA_023394215.1 Bacillota bacterium
TCTCCCACAATTCCGACTATTTCTCCCATGTCGGCATGTAAACAGATTTCACTTAAAACATCTTCAGATCCTTCATAAGAAAAATGCAAGTCCCTTACTTCAAGATCCCTATAAGTAAACTCTTCTCCGTTTTTCACAGGCTCTACTACAGGCTTTTCTTCCAACAAATCTAAAACCCGATCCCCGGATGAAAGAGTCTGTGTCAAATTACCCGGCAGGGCTGAAATAGCTATTACCGGTCCGAACGATCCAAAAAATGCAACCAAACCTATGAGCATTTTACCAATACTGATTTTATCATTTATTACAAGGTAAATTCCCAGGGCAAGACTTAAAATTATAAATAGAGAAACAAAAAGCTCTGTTGTTGCTCCCGCCATAGCTGTTGCCCTCTTCATATTCCTCGTTTCCTTAAGCAAAAGCTCTGAACGACGATTAACCTCATCCCTTCTTTTTTCTCTTGCATTATTAAGTATGATATCTCTTATGCCTTTTATACTGTCAAGAAAATAAGCATTAAAAGATGCAAATTCCCCACGATATTTAACCCCCGACTCCTTAAGTTTTGAGGAATAAATAAGGGGCAAAACAATCCCGATACAAATATAGGCAAATAAGGCCACGAAAGCAAGATACCAACTTGAAATCATCCCAATCAGTAAAAATACAAAAGTCGACACAATAAAGGCAATGCAAATAGGAGAAATTGTATGTGCATAAAAAACCTCCAGAGTTTCTATATCAGACGTAATCATCGCTATAATCGCTCCTTTTTGTTTACTCTCAAGCTTTGCAGGACTTAGCCTTCTAAGGGCCCTAAATATTTTATCCCTCAAAAGAGCCAATAACTTAAATGCTATATAGTGATTGCTGTACTGTTCAAAATAGCGAAGTATTCCTCTTAAAATTCCACAAATAATTAAAAGCCCTATAATAATTTCATAGGAAAGAATTACCGCTTCCCCCAAAACCTTGGCAAGACCCAAGACCCCGAAAAAAGTCACCCCCATAGCAGCAAGAAATCCTACCGAACCGTTTATTACAGCAAGGATCATAATATAGGCGAGACTTCCCAGAAGCAATATAAGTCTTCCCATAACTTCAGCTCCGCTTCTTCTGATTTTAGTTTTCATTGTCCTTACCTCCCATAAAACCCTCTTCAAGATTCTTTTGTGCCCTATAGAGCTTAGCATAGTCCCCATTATTGGCCATTAAGTCTTCATGGTTCCCGCATTCTGTGAGAGAGCCGGATTGTAAATAATAAATCACGTCCGATGCAAGCACATTTTCAAGACGATGAGAAATCACAATAACTAAAAACTTTTTTGAAAGTTGCCTTATATTTTCCATAATAATCGCCTCGCTTTCGATATCGATATTGCTTGTGGCTTCATCAAAAACATATATATCCTTATCAGCCACTAAATTTACCGCAAGAGCCAATCTCTGCTTTTGCCCTCCGGAAATATTTGTTCCCTCTTCACTTATGACCTTATCAAGTCCTCCGTTTTCTTTGATAAATTTAGCAAGATTAACTTTCTCAAGAGCTGTATAAATATTTTCATCACTAACATCAGCCTTAGCAAGTTTAAAATTATCCCTAACACTTTCATTGAAAATATAAGTATTGTAGCTTACAACAGAAAGATGAGAATAATAAGATTCTCGAGATAAAGTTTCTATCCTCTTTCCGCCAATCTTAACAGCTCCCACCTCCGGTCTAAGAGTTCCTATAATCATATTAACAATAGTAGATTTGCCGGACCCGCTCTCTCCAACAATGGAAATCATTCCCTTATCAGGAAATTTCATACTTATATTTTTCAAAATATCCCTGTTACCGTCATAAGAAAATGTAAGATTTTCCAAACTTATATCAGTGGCATCGACCTCATCTTCTCCCCAAACAGGATCTTTTAAACCAAGCAAAAAAAGAATCTTCTTGCCGGCTGAAGCCCCATTCATAGCTATATGAAAAGCCGAACCGAAAGCCCTTAAGGGAAGAAAGAAATCCACAGCAACAAGGATTATAAACAAAGCTGCTATAGGGTAAAGTCCCCATTTAAGCATAGCTATAACAGTTAGGGAAATGCCAAGTCCCGCCCCTCCATAAGCTACAAGATCCATTATGGTCGTGCTTGCAAGCTGCATAACCAAAACCTTCATTGTAATTTTCCTAAAATCTTCACTTTTGTTATTCATTTTAAGATTTCGGATTTCATCCGCCCTGAAAATCTTAAGCTCCTTAAGACCTTGAACACTATCAAGAAACGAATCTCCCATGGATGTATACTTTCCCCAATATTTTGCAAATATTTTTTTCGCCCATTTTGAAACCGCAATTATAGATACAGGAATCAAAGGAACACAAAGAAGCAGAACCAGGGCAACCTGCCACTGAATAAAAACTGTAACGATAAATAGAATAAGGGGAGCTATCATAGAATAGAAAAACTGCGGAATATATAAAGAAAAATAAAGATCCAGCTGCTCTATTCCTTCCATAGAAACTTGAGTAAGCCCCGACATACTCATATGGTCGGTAGCCTTAAGCCCCAACTTTAAAATTTTTTCGTAAAGCCTCTCCCTAAGATCTTTTTTAACCTTCCTGCCCAGAAGGTCCCTAAGAACGCCCGCAGAATACGAGGCAATAAACCTTATAACCAAACCGAACAAAGCACATATAAAAGGCATTAAAAACACGGATGCCTCTCCTCCATACTTTTTATAATTGAAGGCCAGCTCAATAGCCAGGCAAATACTTGCGGTAATACCTATATTTGCCAATAAAGCAATTATCATAAGAATGACCGTATAATATATATATTTTTTGTTGGGCCCTAACAGTTTAATCAAATCTTTGTCTACCATAATTCAACCTCATAAATATATGTTTTAAGAAAATCCCTTAAATTTCAGGATTGTTAGTTAATATGAACTAATATTAATTTTACACTCAAGTCCCCTAAAAATCAATCTCGCTATTACAGCCTAAGTTTCGATAAAAATCCCAAAAAGATTATTAATCTTAAGCAATGACCCTCATTTCACTGATTTAAAATGAAAAAAGAAGCGGAATTCCTGCTTCCACTTCTGCAAAACCTTATTAAACTCTCTTTCACAATTTGCTCAATAAGCTTCCTATATCGTCCTCTATACAAATACTTCTATCCTCAATCTCTCTCGGACAAAAGGCTTCTCCATAATTAATACAAACATATACAGCCTTCTCATTATCCATCGTCATATTCCAAAATGGGTATTTGACAATCACCGGTGTATTTGCCCCCACTCCCAACTCCAGATAAATTACTCGTGAATTTTCATATTTTTTCAAAAAATTAAAATAGGCTTCCGATGCTCTATGCCAGCCCTCATCTTCAACAAAAAAATTGTCCGCCCTAAGATTTGTAGTAAGCTCCGAACCGTCATCGGGACATTTGGGAATCAAACTTTCCGGAATGCGCATAAAAATTTTTCTGTCCTCAGGCACAATAAATACACCCTTTTTATCTTTTACAAATCCCTGAGCCTCCATAGCTTTCATAACCCATTCCTCATTATCATAGGTTTTCTTTAATTTAGGATTAAGGCTTTGAAATAATCCATAATCCCCTTGCGTATAAAAAAGCCTTTTTTTATCAAAACCGGCCTTTTGAAATTGGTGATCCACATTTGTGGTTATTACAAAATATTCCTTATCTTTAACAATAGAAAGCAATTCATTATAAACCGGCTTTGGAGCTTCAACGTAGCGGTTATAGTAAATATGCCTTGCCCACCAGGCCCACTTCGTTTCCTTATCTGGAAAGGGATAAAAACCTCCCGAATACATATCCCTGATACCATATTCTTTTGCAAAATCAAAAAAATATTTTTCAAATCGATCCCCACTGTATGTGAAACCTGCGGAAGAAGATAAGCCTGCACCAGCACCGATTACAACCGCATCAGCGTTCTGAAGTTCCTTGCTTAAAATCAAAATGTTCTCAGCTTTCAAACCTTTTCCCTTAGAAATATATCCCCCTAAACTTCTTGCAGCCGCTAAACCCTTTTGAATAGTTTCAATATAGCCGTTTCTTTTATCATAGCAATTCTTCATAATATTTTCTGTCCTCATCTTTAAAAACATTGAAAATTACCCTGTCCATTACATTTGGATGTTTTATTAGCCATTTTTCCACCGTATCCACTGCAATCTCAGCCGCTCTTTTATTAGGAAAATGAAACACCCCCGTAGATATACAACAAAAGGCCACACTCTTTAAATTATTTTCCATACACATATCAAGTGTATTCTTGTAGCAATCGGACAATGCCTCTTCCAATTCTTCCGTAAGTTGCCCCTTTACTATAGGACCTACTATATGAATTACCTTTTTCGCAGGAAGATTATAGGCATCTGTAAGCATAGGAAGTGATGTCGGTTGCTCATGATGCTCACCATATTTCAATCTCGACTCATTCATCCTAAGATTGCATTCCTCCCTAAGTTGAATACCTGCAAAAGTATGAATTTGATTATCAATACATGTATGAAGCGGAATAAAACAGCCGAGCATAGCCGAGTTTGCAGCATTTACAACAGCATCAACTTTAAGCCTTGTAATATCTCCCTGCCAAATTGAGATCTCTTTTTTAACAACAGGAATGTCCGAAAGTTCCACAATTCCCTTTTCTTCCGCACATGCAACAAGATATTCATCTTGCACTCTTAGCACAGCCTCCGACATTTTTTTCGGGATGCGAATATTCATCAAGGAGCGTAATATACGCCTTTTATCGCTTATATTATCGGGAATTTCCAAATTCTCATATCCATCAGAATCCTTCATAAATTCCTCTAAAAGATAATCCAATCTTTGCTCTTGCAACTTGTCCCTATTCATAATTTCACCCTCTTTCAACAACTCCGATAAAAACACTTAAACAATTCTTAAAATATAAACAACATTTTTGCAGCAACATATGGATATTTATAAAAAAGACTCCTTAAGGAGTCTCTATGTTATATTTCTTTAGCTAAGAGCTCCTGCATTTCATTTCTGAGGTTATCTATCGTATATTTTTTCATCTCGTCCTCCATAGCTTCCTGAATGGATTTAAGCTTTCCATCCAACAAGTTATGAATATTTTTTCCAACAGGACACTTAGGATTTGGACTTTCGTGAAAACTGAATAAGTCGCCGTTTTCTATAGGCTCAATCGCTTCATAAACATCATAAAAGGTTATTTCCTTTAGCGGTCTTGTAGGTTCAATTCCACCTGTTCCTCTTGCTACCGTAATAAGTCCCGCCCTTTTAAGTTGCGTAAGAATCTTTCGAATTATAACGGGATTTGTATTAATACTGTTTGCAAGAAAGTCGCTCGTAATTTTATATTCGCCCTTAAATGTATCCACACAGGTGAAAATGTGTAGGGCTACTGTAAATCTACTTGATATTTGCATAGTATCGCCTCCTCCTGTTATTCTATATCCTTTTTATTGTAAATTCAACGATTACATTAAAACTTTCCATTTTGGTTTTGCCAAGTATCTTTTTCCGCTATAGTTTCCATAACATCCCAAGCCCTGTAATTTGCCCATTATCGGCCTTGGTTCCCTTTTCGGTAAGGGCTAAAAAATTGCCCTTATTTTTCATACCGCTATTTTCAGCTATGGAATAATCCCTAACATGAAGTTCATATATAATCGGATTTTTCATATCGCTTCCTTTAGGATTTTCAACACTTGAAGGCTTAGGTGTAGCAACAACGCTTCTTTCCCCATTCACACTTACAGCTCTTGCATAAGGGTCTACCGTACGATTCGTCTTATCAACAAAATGAACATCATACATATACTCCTTACCGGTCAAATCTCCGGATATTTTATAACTGTATACTCCCTTTTCCTCCGCCGTCATAGGGATTATTTGCTTAACCTGACCATTTTCAAACAAAACAAGATCCACTCCCATGGATGTAGGCGCCCAAATTTTAAAAACAGTGTCGCCGTCAACAAGCATATTTCCAAGCTTGCCGTCATAGGCATACTTTTGATCAAATTCATCTGTAGCAACAACATTGCCCACAGATGCCGATCCTCTAAGTGTAATCTCTTTTCCGTCAACATTTTGCTTAAAGCTTAACTTAAGAATTTTTTCCAACGGCAAATCTTCCTTAAATTTAATCAAAAATTCTTTACTCGCCCCTATATTTCCCTGTTTAGCATCTATGGATAGGACTTTATCATTGATGTTTTGATCATCAAGCAACAATTCGCAGCTGTTTTTCATAAGCTGTAAGTCTACATCCTTGTTTGTTTTTACTGTCGCCTCCCTAAACTTATCTATGGTAAAAGTCTTAATAGCCATTTCCTCATCTTCAAGTTTTATAGGCTTATTTAAATAAACTGTTTCATCCTTAGCTCTGATCCAAATATGCTTAGGATTTTCATCAATATCAACAAACCTGTCAAATTCTATATCCTTTTCCCAATTAGGACCCTTAACTAAAAATCCTATCTTTTTAACATCATCAGCAATTCCTATCTGGGCAAGCTTCCCAAAATCATCATTGGCCGTAAACTTATATTCCGCACCGTTTCCTTCAGGTTCTTTATTCCAAACCCATAACGCCCAATTTCCATTATCAGGATCATCAAAGTGGAATATAACTTTCCTCTCCTCATCTTCTACCAAGTTAGGATCCGTTTGAGGAACAAATACCCCGGTTCCTCCTTTAGAACTTGCAGGTATGATGATTTGAACCTTTCCGCCCTTAGCGGCAAATTCCCTATTTTCATTAAACTTATCAAGCAACTTGTTGCCCAAGTTCTTATCCAAGTCTATAGTTACTTTTCTTTCACTGTCGGAAACATTTAATCCTACAAATATGGTTTCTCCCTTGTATGACCTTGTAAATACCGATACTGAGCCGTCCGCATAAAGGCTCTTCCTGTCTCCTCTGGCAAATATGCTTGCATGTTCTCGTCTAAGGTTTGTTATCTTTTGATAATGCGACAAGAGACTGTTGTTTTCAATTTTAGTCCAATCAAAATCTCTTCTATTTTGATTTCCTGCATATGGTGCCGACTGTCCTATCTCCTCCCCATAATATATTACAGGATTTCCCTTTGCCGTCATTTGCAGGGAGGCTGCGACTTTTTGCAAATTTTCATTCCCATTTATCTTGGTTGCCATAAAGCCGTCTTCATCATGAGATGACAAAAAAGAACCCAAGCCGTAATTATATGAAATTTTGGCATTTCTTTGCGCAAGTCTTGCTTCAACGCCCGCTATATCTCCCTTAATAAACCTATCTGCAAGATTCTTAAATTCAAAATCCAAAATAGAATCCATCATGCCGTTGGCAAGATATCCGCCGTTTGAATCAACTGAACCTCCATAATACTCGCCTATAAGCTTAAAATTAGGATTTTTTTCAACAAGAGCATTTTTAAATTCCTTCCATGTATCATGCTCGACATGTTTTACAGTGTCTACCCTAAAATAATCTACAGAGTTTCCCTTATCTGTCCTTAATTTACTTAACCAATCAGTCTGCCATTCAACAAGCTTTTTACTTACCTCAGGATCTTCCGTTTTAAAATCCGGTAATCCTGAAAGCTCCATAGTCACATCATTTGAACCTGATGCCGCCCTGGTCATACCTGCAAAATTTGAATTATTTTTAGTATCGTAGCCCGGATGATTAAGCACAACGTCAATCATAAGCTTCATTCCATTATCATGCAAAACATCAATAAGCTTTTTAAGGGTTTCTACATTCCCAAGCCTATTCTCAACTCTTGTAAAATCTTCAGCCCAATATCCATGATAGCCATAAGATTTTCCACCATTATTGCTTAAATTATTTTCAATATTATCAACTATAGGAGTTATCCAAACTGTAGTAACACCAAGCTTTTTCAAATAATCAACCTTATCAATTATTCCTTGAAAATCTCCGCCATGATAAGCATCTATGCTGCCCAAGTCATAAGAACCGTTTGATGTAGGGTCATTATTGGACTTATCTCCATCAAAGAACCTGTCCGTAAGCAAGAAATAAATTATTTCTTCATCCCAAACTATTTTTTTATCACTATCTTCACTCGCAACGACCTTTACCTTTACGGTGTCTGAATGCTTTACATCATACTTGTCAATTACAACCACACTAAGAGTCTTATCTCCAAGTTCAGCCCCTATATCTACCGCAACATTTTGTGTCAGCAAATCAAGCGGCATCGAAATCTTTCCCTGCCCTAAATCACCGGCATCCACATAGGCTTCTTTTAATTCGTGATTTTCAGGATTGTCCAAACTAAGCCTTACTACAAAGGAATCTCCCGCCTTTACCTGCGGCATATTCAAAGAAGCCTTTACTCCAATCTTTGTGTCTGCAAGTCTAACATAAGACTTACCCTCAATCTCATTGGATACATCATTTTTCCTTGTCACATTCCCGTCTCTTGTGACATCAAAAGTATAAATATAGTCAAAACCCCTTTCCGGATTTTCCAAACTATAACGGTATCTCTGATCAAGCTCTATATACTCCATATCAAAGGATCCGAGATTTACTTTTTCATCCGTCTTTAAATTCTTCTTTTCTATATTTATCTTAACACCCTGTATGCTGCCCATTTTATCAGCTTCATACAAATCTATGTCCCTATAATAAAAATCTATTTTGCCATCCTTAACTTCAGGCCCTTTTAGATAAGGAACAGTATGAAAGTCGCTTTCTCCCCTGTTTATAAACACTTTGGTAGTTTTTTCCAATGCCTTAGGATCTGTCACTATAGTCCTGTCTA
>JAEXBH010000132.1 GCA_023394215.1 Bacillota bacterium
GTTCTTATGAGTATCGACATAGATAATTATGATGAGTTGAGTTCTCATACCAAGAGCGAGAGGAGACCTATATTTTTTGCAGAGCTTGATAGGATTATTTCCGCATATTTTCATCAATACGGTTCGGTTGTAAAGAAGCTTGAAAATGATAAATATTTTGCTCTCGTACAAAAGTTTAATTTTGATCAGATGAAGGAGGATAAATTTTCTTTCAGTGATAAGATAAAAGAAGTAAAAGAGGGCAATGAAATACCGGCAACCCTTTCCATTGGCGCAGGGACAAATGAAGTTACGGCAAGAGAAAATGAAAGGTCGGCGAATGCTGCACTTGATATAGCTCTTGGTAGAGGAGGAGATCAGCTCGTACTTAAGAGCGGAGAGAATCTTGAATATTTTGGCGGGAAAAACAGGGCTACAGAAAAGAGAACGAAGGTTAAGGCAAGAGTAATAGCCCATGCTTTAGGGCAACTGATAGATAAGTCGACGGAAGTTTTTGTTATGGGTCATAAAAACCCGGATATGGATTCTTATGGGTCAGCTCTCGGCTTGGCATTTGCAGCTATGAGAAGAAATAAGAAGGTTTATCTTGTTTTATCCGAGGTTACGCCGGCTATAAGAAACATATATAGACTTTCCGTGGAAAAGCTTGAAGGGCTTGAAGAGGCTATTATATCCCCGGATGAGGCTTATAATTTAATAAAGCCTTCATCGCTTATAATAGTTACCGATAATCATAGGAGAAATTCTACGGAGGAACCGAGACTTTTTGAAAAATCCGGCAATGTTGTCGTAATAGATCACCATAGAAGGGGAAAAGACTATATAAATAATGCCATACTTTCTTATACGGAGCCTTATGCTTCATCGGCATCCGAGCTTGTTACCGAGATGCTTATGTATATGGAAAGTCAAGGGGTCGATACCGAAATTCACAGAGTTGTTGCCGAAGGGCTTTTAGCAGGGATAATGGTTGATACAAAGAACTTTTTCTATCAAACCGGGGTGAGAACTTTCGAAGCGGCTTCAGTCCTAAAGAGGCATGGAGCGGACACGGTAGTTGTAAAGCAACTTTTCAAAGATGATCTCGATATTATAAGGTATAAGTCCGAAATCATAGCTCAGGCTTCCATATATGAAGATGTTTTTATAATAGGCATTTTTGATAAAGAAATGGAGGGTTCAACCCTTATAGCATCACAGGCTGCGGATGAACTTTTAAATATAGAGGGTATTAAGGCGTCCTTTGTTATGACAAGGGATAAGGGTAAGACTCATATTTCCGCAAGGAGTTTGGGAGACGTATCGGTACAATTAATAATGGAAAAATTAGGAGGAGGCGGGCACCTTACAGTGTCGGCAACTCAATTGGATAAAAATATAGAAGAGGCTTTGGATATGCTTAAAGGTGCTATTAAGGCCTATTCGGAGGAGGAGAAAGAATGAAAGTAATATTGCTGGAAGATGTAAAGGGATTGGGAAAAAAGGGAGAATTGGTAAACTCTAAAACAGGGTATTTCAGAAATTTTCTATCACCTAAAAACTTGGCTATAGAGGCTACAGCTGAAAATAAGAAGAAGTGGGAAGAAGAACAGGCTAAGATGTTGGCTGATTTTAAAGCCAATCAGGCAGCCGCTCTTGAGCTTAAAGAAGAACTTGAAAAGCTTGAGCTTAAGCTTAGTGCCAAGGCGGGAGCGGACGGCAGGTTGTTCGGTTCCGTAACGGCAGGGGATATAGCGGCGGAACTTAATAAGTCACATGGTTATGATATAGATAAAAAGAAGATAGAAATGGGAGACCCTATAAAG
Source organism: Bacillota bacterium (assembly GCA_023394215.1). Classification (GTDB taxonomy): domain Bacteria; phylum Bacillota; class Clostridia; order Tissierellales; family Peptoniphilaceae; genus JAUMWX01. The sequence continues at coordinate 1,806 of JAEXBH010000132.1, forward strand.
GCATTGGGAAGATATAGCCTAAATATAAGAGTTTTTCCTGAAATAGCGGCAAAGCTTTCACTTACAGTTGTAGAGGCATAGTTTATGGAAGAAAGAAGGATAGTTGAGAAACCTCATGATGAGGATACGGAGAGAGCAGTATTAGGATTGACAATTATAGATAATGATCTTGCAAATATATTGCTGGAGAAGCTTAACTATTCAGATTTCTATAATCCTAAAAATGCTCAAATATTTGAAGCTATTTCGAACCTAAGTGCAGAAAGCTCACCTATAGATTACGCAACGGTAATCAATCGTTTAGAAAAGAATAAGAAAATAAGTCCGGATGAAGACCCTTCCTATATATATAGTTTGGTCGATGAAAAATTTTATTCAAGCAACTTTGAGCATTATTGTGCCATAATAAAGGAAAAGAGTATGCTTAGGAGCATTCTCGCCCTTGCCGAATACGCTCATGAGGAAGTGTATACGAGCAAGGAAGGGGCTTACAGTCTTTTGGGGGATATATCTGAAAGAATATTGAAACTGGGACAGGGAGCTGATTCAAGGGGCTTAGTCAGACTTGAAGATACTATAGCTGAAACATTTGATAAGATAAATGAGGCGTTTAACAGTGATGGAGCCTTGACCGGGATTACCACGGGTTTCAGGGATATAAACAATATGCTTGGAGGCATGCAAAGATCCGATATGCTTCTTTTGGCGGCAAGACCGTCCGTGGGGAAAACTGCCTTAGGGGTAAATATGGCATATAATTCTGCGAAGGCAGGCAAGAAGGTTGCCGTATTTTCTTTGGAAATGAGCAGATCTCAGATATTGCAAAGAATCCTATCTATGGAATCCATGGTTCCGCTTCAGGATATTATATCGGGCAAAATAAGTCAGGATGATTTTAAGCTTTTGTTTGCGGCAACGGGTAAAATAGCAAAGCTTGATATGTATGTAGATGATACCCCCAGCATATCTATTACAGAGCTTAGATCTAAGGTCAAGAGACTTAAGCTTGAGTTGAAGGAACTGGACTTGGTTGTCATAGACTATTTACAGCTTATGACCACCGATGCTAAGAGGGTAGAGAGCAGGCAACAGGAAGTTTCCAATATTTCGAGGGGCTTAAAGGCTTTGGCTAAAGAACTTAATATACCGGTACTTGCTCTGTCGCAATTATCGAGAAAGTCGGAGGAACGTGGAGATAAGAGGCCTATGCTTTCAGACCTTAGGGAATCCGGAGCTATAGAGCAGGATGCCGATGTGGTAATGATGTTATATAGGGATGATTATTATAATGAAGATTCCGAGGCTCAAAATATTATTGAAGTGATCATAGGCAAGCACAGAAACGGACCTACAGGAACCGCCAAGTTATTTTTCAAAAAAGAGAATACCAGATTCTTTGATTTGGAGTATGGTGAGGCTGAAGATGGAAATTATTAGGGAAGACTATTATATCAGACCTTTAAAATTTGAAGACGGCAGACTTTTGGCCAAGTGGGGGAATTTTCAAAACCCCTTGTTAATAGGCTACAATTATAACGATTTATCGGAAGAAGAGCTTAGGACCTGGTATAGGGTTAAGCAGAGATTTTATAGGGCATCATATTTTTCTATTCTGGATAAAGAGGAAAATCTTATAGGTTATTTGGGGCTTAAGGAAATCAATAAGTTTCTAAAGACTGCAAAATTAGGTATAGTTTTTAACCCGGATATGGTCTCAAAGGGATATGGCAAAAGGATTATGGTGGACTTTTTAGCTTATTATTTTAGGAATCTCGGCATGAGAAGGCTTGATCTTAACGTAAATGCTTGGAACTTTAGGGCAAGAAAGCTTTATGAGGCTTTGGGCTTTACATATAAAAAGGACTTTTTTGAAAAGTTTGAAAATCAGGATTTACCTTTGGAGGACGAAGCCTACGCTGATATAAGGGAGTATTTTGACTTAAGAGGGGGTCAGATTTATTCAAAAATTTTAAGAATGAGTTTAACTGATAGGGAGTATAGACATGAAGTTTGAAATTGAAAAAAATGACATAGATATAGGGACAACCCCGCTTGAGAATATGTTTATAAATACCTATTTGGCAATGGCAAATTCCGACCAAATCAAGGTTTATATATTTGCCTATGCTCAGGCTTATTCGAATAATATTGAAAACTTATCGAATGAAATGATAGCCAGAGAAATGAAACTTAGTGTGGGTCAGGTTATAGATGCCTGGGACTTTTGGATAAAAGAGGGACTTGTTGAAGAGAAGGACGGGGCATATATATTTAAGAGTTTGAGGCATGACTATATAAAGCAAATATTGAATATAGGAGAGGCTCAGACTGCAAATGAAAATCTTAAGATTCCGATCGCAGAAGATTTATCTCCAAATGATGATACCAGAGAACTTATTGAAAATATAGAAGATTTTGTTTCCATGGGGTCGGATGTAAAGATAAGACTTAACAGGCTTGAAATAGAGAAGATTTTAACTTATATGAGGGAATTTAAAGTTTCCGCCGACTTTTTATCTTATGCTTTTCCCTTGGCAAGCTCCAAGAGAAATACCAAGAGTGTTCATCAGGTTATGGAAACTATAAGGCAGTGGATGATTGACGGGGCAAGCACGGAAGACAAGTTAAATGATTATTTGGAAGTAAAAGACAGGGAAGGTCAGGCGTCTAATAATATCAGGATAGTAAAAACGGGGAAATCACCTAAATCTAAGCTTGATAAGGACACCAGGATGAGCCCTGAGGAAAGAAGGAAGTTTATAAGGGAAAAGCTAAATACCAAGCATTCATTTAAGCCAAGGGAGGAATAATGAGGAGAGTTGAAGAAATCTTGGCTAAGAGAAGGGCTGAGAATGAAAAGGATATGGAGAAAAGAAGGGCCTTTGTCTATGAAAAATTTCCTCAAATCAAGGACTTTGATATAGAAATTAGAAGCCTTAATATAGAAAGGATATCAGCCCTTGTAAACGGCAAGGATCCCGATGGGCTTAGCAGGGATATTG
>JAEXBH010000139.1 GCA_023394215.1 Bacillota bacterium
CTCCTTAGCTTATTTCGTTAATATATTACCAACAATATTATAACATTTATTACTTTTAATAACAAGATTTTTAACAATAAATTGATAAAAAATGTTTATATGTTAAATATTTGTAAACGATTAGCAAGTATTTATTTGAAAGGTATGGGATATTTTAGGGTTTTATTTCCTGAAATTTATTGAATTTTATACAAATAAAAGAACTGCATAAAACGAGTAGCTTGGTCCTGATATTGGAAGCGTTTCGATTTTTAACAGTCCTTTTGCTTTGGAGTCTCCGTGGACTTCGTAATAAAGTTTAGTATCATTTACATAAAATTCAGGCATTTTTTCTCCTTAAAGTTAAAGTTAAGAGTAGATATGAAAGTGCGTTCATATTTATTATATTACAAGCATTTGACTGCAATTAACTTTATTAATGTCAAATTTTATCAATGATTTTTATTAAGCTATATGGTATTATAGTATATGTAAAAGTTTGTGAAGGAGGATGGCATGATAAACGAAATGGATAATGAATTGCTGACTCTCCTAAGGGATAGAAAACTTAGGGAGTTGAGGGATGAATTAACTTCATATAATGAAGCTGATATTGCTATTTTTCTTGAAAAGATAGAAGATGTGGAGGCTTTGGCAGTATTCAGAATATTGCCTAAGGATTTGGCGGCGGAGACTTTTTCCTTTCTTGAACCTGAAACTCAGGAAAAGATTGTAAATGCCATGAGTAATATAGAGCTTACAGCAATGGTTGAAAAGCTGTATATAGATGATGTGGTCGATATGCTTGAAGAGATGCCGGCAATGGTGGTAAAGAGGGTTATGGCGAGTGTGCCGACCCACAGAAGAGATATAATAAATCAATACCTTAAGTATCCTGAAGATTCGGCGGGCTCGATTATGACAGCCGAATATATGGATATAAAGTTAAATAAAACCGTAGGTGACGCTATCAATATGATAAGAAATCGAATCAAAGATAGTGAAACGGTGTATACGGTTTATATAACGGATGCCAGTAGAAGGCTTCAGGGCTTTGTTTCGGTCAGGACTCTATTGGTAAATTCCGATGAGACCAGGTTGGAAGATCTTATAGAAGAAGATGTAATTTATGTGACTACTACAGATGATAGGGAAGATGTAGCAAGGTTGTTTAAAAAGTACGGTTTCTTATCTTTACCGGTTGTTGATAAGGAAAAGAGACTTGTAGGGCTGGTAACTATAGACGATGCCGTAGATGTACTTGAAGAAGAGGTAACGGAAGACTTTGAAAAGATGGCAGGTATGGCACCTTCGGATAAGTCTTATTTGAAGTCATCAACATTTGAGCTTGCAAGAAACAGGATCGGCTGGCTTTTATTTTTGATGCTTTCATCCACTATGACTTCTCTTATTATCGATTTTAATGAGGGCTTACTTGTAGCTATTTCCGGACTTTTATCCTTTGTTCCGATGCTTACGGATACGGGAGGTAATGCCGGAAGTCAGTCATCGACTATGGTTATCCGTGGTTTGGCTCTTGGTGAGATTGAGATAAAGGATTTTAGGAAGGTATTTTTTAAAGAATTCGGAGTAGGTTTGCTTGCGGGTATAGGGCTTGCTGCGGCAAATTTTATAAGAGTTATAATAGTCAGACCGGGTGATTATCTTTTAGCTTTGACCGTATCCCTATCTTTGATAGCTACAGTTGTAATATCAAAAATAGTGGGGGGACTTTTGCCTATAGCGGCTGAAATACTTAAATTGGACCCTGCTATAATGGCGGCCCCTTTAATATCAACGATAGTTGACAGTTTATCTTTGCTGATATACTTTTTCTTCGTTAGATCGATTTTGCTTTAGGAGGTTGAAATGGATGAAATAAGAGAAGATTTTGATTTGTTGTTTGACCTTCTTAAGAACAAGAAATTGAGAGAGCTTAGGGAAGAGCTTATAACCTATAACGAAGCGGACTTGGCTATATTTATAGAAGAGCTTACAGAAATGGAAGAAATGGGATATTTAGAGGCTTTGACAGTGTTCAGGATACTTCCTAAGGATATAGCCGCAGAAACTTTTTCCTATTTTTCCGTAGAGGTACAGGAAAAAATAATCATAGCCATGACCAATACCGAGTTGACCGATATGGTGGAAAAACTCTATACGGACGATGTGGTTGATATGCTTGAAGAGCTTCCGACTACAGTTGTAAATAAGGTTATGGAAAATATGCCGAGAGACAGGAGGAGGATAATAAATCAGTTCCTTCAATATCCTGAGTATTCGGCAGGTTCTATAATGACAGCCGAACTTATAGATATAAATAAGTCCAGTACTGTTGGGCAAGCTATTAAGAAGATTAGGCAGAAGGGTATATCCAGTGAGTCCATATATACCATATATATAACCGATTCAAGAAAGACCTTGGAGGGCTTTGTTTCCGTCAGGACTCTTTTAATAAATAAGGATGATGTTAAAATAGAAGATTTGATGGACGAGGATGTTATTTTTCTAAGAACAACCGACGACCAGGAGTATGTAGCCAGACAATTTGCCAAGTACGGCTTTTTGTCCTTGCCCGTTGTAGATCATGAAAATAGGCTGGTAGGGGTTGTAACTATAGATGACGCCTTGGAAGTATTGGAAGAAGAGGCTACTGAGGACTTTGAAAAGATGGCGGCCATGATGCCGTCAGAAAAGCCCTACCTTAAATCTTCAATAGTGGAACTTGCAAAAAACAGGTTTTCCTGGCTTATAATACTTATGCTTACCGGGACCATAACAGGTTTTCTTTTGATGGGATTTGAGAGTAAGCTTGCTCAAATAAGCGGGCTTATGGCTTTCGTTACAATGCTTACCGGAGCAGGCGGAAATGCGGGAAGCCAGTCGTCAACTATGATAATAAGAGGGCTTGCTATAGGGGAATTGAGTACATC
>JAEXBH010000171.1 GCA_023394215.1 Bacillota bacterium
GTTATTATAACACAAACCACTGTAAAAATCCTCTATATCAACTTATTAGTTATGTTCGCATTAGTATTTTTTGAGATAGTCCTGTTTTCAATGCTTTTCGCCGTACCACTTCGGACTGTCCAACATCCTATGAACAACAAGAGGACAGCCTACTCGTCTTTCTCCAATCATTCCGTTAAACTCGTTTATATTATCAGCAAAAGTTTGAACTGAATTTTCCATCAATTTATATAAATTTGGTACGCCTGCATTGTCTGCAAGCATATCAATTAATACTTGGGGAATTGTTACAATAGGCTCAACCTGTAACGGATCCCCAACAATAATTGCCCTCTTTGTCCTATAGAGTGCTCCCAATGTGGACTGCGGAGTAGCCTGTCCTGACTCATCAACGATAAGCATGCCTAAACTCTTATTCCCCGCATGTTTTAAAAATCTTCCTATTGATGCAAATGTGGAAGATAAAACAGGTATCACAATCGATAAAGAATTAAATAAATGCGAAAACATCTCTTTTTTCTCTACGTCTTTGTATTTTCCATTAACATACCCCTCATAGACAAATAAATTCCTTTTTATATATGGTGAATTTAAAATAAATGCCTTTCGCACTTGTAAAGAAGCATAAAATAATTCTTCTCTGGCTGTATCATATTCATCGAACACCCATGGACAAGCACTTTGTGAATTCTCATTTTCTTTGATTTTTTCATAAAAATCTATACCCGGTAAATTATTTCTGTACTTGCTTTTCAAAGATCCTTTATCTCCATATACTTTTTCATTAAGTATACAAACCTTCTTTTCCAACATAGAAACCTTATTGTTATTTTTTTCTATTTTCGAACATAACTTTTCTATATCTCTTTTAAATAATCTATATCTTTTTTCAATATCTGAATGCTTAACCAATAGTTGGCTGATACATTTTTTCTTTTCAACAACATACTTACCATTTTTACCTAAACCGAAAAATATTGATATTTTATTAAGAAATGTTGAATGTAGCTTTATATAATTAATTTCTTCCTCTAATTCGAATATCTCTTTTTTTGTAATCCCTAATTCATTTTTTAATCCGACCAATTCTATACCAATCTCTTCTTTACGTTGAATTAATTGTTTCAACATCTCCTTGCTCTCAGTTAAACGTCTATTTTCCCTATAAAAATCAGCTAATACACTCTGATCATTTTTAATATCTTCCCTTATGGATAAAACCTTATTCTTAGCCTTATTAAACTTTTCAACAGCTTCGTTCCATGAAAGATTATTATCCATCTTCGAATCTAAAGTTATTTTTTTTGAATTGTCGGTTTTCCTGGAAAATACGCAAAATCTCAGCACTTGATCAACATAGGATTTCCTCCCCATGCGGGCTGATATTAATCCCCATGCACCACCTTCTTGTTCTAAAATATTATCCGCCACTTTAGAAAAATACACTTCACTATTAATTTCTCTATCAAAATAGTTCGTCCTTGTTTTATCTTTTTGCATTTCACTATACTTTGGTAAGTCAAGAGTAATATTTTCCACGGCTCCATTATTATTTGATACTACAAGAATTCCAAATTTGGCTATTTCTTCCGGTATTTCATAATATTTCTCTATATAAGTTGCATTTGATGCGGATTCAATTTTTTTTGAAACAAAATCATCACTATTAATGCCATATTTAATTAAAACTTCTGCCAATTGAAATACATTCGAAGCTATTATTTCTTTCAAAAGAGTTGTTTTCCCAGTTCCCGGCGGTCCATTTACCGAAAATATATTTTCATTTCTATCTTTTTCTGATATTGCTATATTTATAGCTAATTGCTGCATTAATGTTGGAAAAAATTTTGACGGATACTTAGCTAACGGAAATCTATCTACTTCCAGCCATTTCTTCATTTGAGAAATGTCACTATCTATCATTATCTTTTTTGAATTATCTGCCAATAATGAAGTCGTATACTTTATTACATCATAGTTTTTCTTAAAATTTTTTTGAACGTATTCTATTTCATCCAAATAAAAACTCAAAAAATCGCTTGATTCGTCCTCTTTCTTTAATCCTTTACATGCATAAGTCTCATCAGAAGAAGCTTCAAGCCCTATCTCATCCCCACATTTAACTCCCAATTTATCAAATACAATATCCTTAACCTTGTCTATATCGGTAAATTCGAAAAACTGTATATCATTTTGTATAAGTATTTCATTTATATCTTCATTTAACTTTGATATATTTTCCTGATCAATACTTACATTTACACATTTTTCTTTTATCATACAAAGTACTACATAAAAAAATGGACTTATTTTCACTCCTTCTTCTGTAAGTTTTCCATCCAAGTCTATTTGAATTGAAAAAATATAGAATCTACCTAATAATTCACTTATCTCTGCGTACTTATCCATATCAAGTTTACATTTTTCAGCCATCTTTTCTATAAATGTTTTAATTTTATAACATCCGCAGTAAAGATTTGCTCTGTTGTATAACTTTCCATCCGATTTATTTTTTAATTTTAAATAATCATTATGAGCCCTGTATACTTTTAATGGCAATCTCTTCGAACCATAAGTATTATAGTATGCATCAAATGGAATATTTTTATTTCCTTCCCTTACTTTAAGAACTAACTGGGGATAATCCATCGGAGTAAAATATTCCTCTAACTTCCAAAAATTGAGTATCTTATTGCATTCTTCTATTAAAAATTCCTTTTTCATAAAATACCTTCTTTCATACAAAATAAATTTACTTATACTTTAAATGAAATTATAAATTTATTCCTATTAACATATAAAACATTTGTTAATTGTATTACAAATCTTCCCAATAATATTATAGCAAATAGTTGGTTGCAAATGTGTATTTTGGGTGAAGGGTAGTATATTTTATTTATTATCTAAAATATTTTTTATTGACTATATTAATATTATGTAGTATTACCTATTTATATCAAATAGGTTAAAGTTTACTTTTTAACACTAATTCTATTTATTGTAATTTCAAAAATATAATATTTTACAAAAAGGAGAGATAATGACTATAGAAAAATTTTTAAAAATAATACACGAGAACAATATTCCCATAAATGCTACAATGCAATCAGATTCAGGTTGGGAATGTGATCCGACAGATATGGATAGAATTTATTACAATGAAAATGAAAATCTACTAATTTTTACTCAAGAAATTGATACAAAATATATATCAGAT
>JAEXBH010000208.1 GCA_023394215.1 Bacillota bacterium
GGAGGAATCCTAATGTCTGTGTCAACAGTCATCGTCGCCATTAATGCTATGTTATTAAGTTTAGATCCAAAAAATAAGGGTTAACAGATTGAATGATTGAAACTCATTAAAGTATCAAGATACAATAGTTTTACAGGAAAAAAAGAGATGTAAGTACTGGCTCTTTGTAAAATCGTGTTGTCAGAAGTAGTCGATTGATTTAGATCGAGAAGTAGTATTAGTTGCTTTTGAAGATGATGAAATTATAGGTGCAATTTGGGAGAGATTGCTTGATGCAGATAAAAGAGGCTGAAAAACTAAGAGTACAGAAATATGCAGTCTATAAAAAGGTCAATAATACTAGAAAGAAAGGATTGAGCTTTACAAAGAATTAAGTAAATAACAGAATCGTCATTTCGTTTTGAGGTGGCGATTTTTTGCTAGTCTTTTTGATAGAAAAAGCATATCCATGTGATATGGCTTTTATATTAATCGCATAAGGATTTAATTGTATGATACAATAAATAAACAGAAGAAGATGCGTAAAATCGAGGGAAAATCAAATCGTTAAAAGATGCACACCCTTTTGGGCTTTGCACACCTTTTTACCCCTTTGCACACCCCTAGCGTAAAAAAGGAGAAATTGTATGATAAAACTCATAGCAACAGATTTAGACGGGACCCTTTTAAATGAAAAAGGAAACTTAAGTAGGCTTTCTCTTGAGGCCATAAGGATTTTACAGGATAAGGGAATTGATGTGATTTTTGCATCGGGCAGGGTTTCAAGTTCGGTCGAGTATTTTATGAAAGAGGCGGGACTTAAAGGCTGTTTGCTTGCTAATAACGGGGCAATAGTCCTGGATGAAAAGGGTCAGGTTGTTTTTGAAAGAAGGCTTGGTAAAAGGGCTATTATAGACCTGATAGATCTTTGTCAAAAATATGATATAGTTTATCAATTTTATACCAAGGATACTTTTCATTCGACCGAGTTTGAGTATGCTAAGGTCAAGCATATGGAAATAGGAGAAAATAAGTATTCCGTTAATTTCTGTATAAGGAAAGATTTAAAGGAGTATGTCTTGAGAAGCGATATCGGAGTTCTTAAATTTTTCCTATACTTTGATCCCGACACTCAGGTTGAATTTATGAAAGACCTGGAAAAGATTGATGATATAGATTTTTATGTATCGGGCAAGACAAATTTGGACATAGTTGCAAAAGGGGTAAATAAATTCAGCAGTTTGGCTGCACTGGCTGAAAAAAATGGATATAATATTAAAGATATCATTGCTATAGGGGACTATGATAATGATATTGAAATGGTTGAAAATTGCGGGTTCGGCATAGCAATGGGAAACGGGGTTGAAAAGCTTAAGAAAATTGCGGATTTTGTAACCCTGGATAATAGATGTGAAGGCTTTTATCACGCAGTAAAGGAAATGGAGAAAAGATGTTTAATATAGTTTTATTTGAACCGGAAATAGCTGTAAATACGGCAAATATCGGAAGAACTTGTAACCTTACAAATACAAGACTTCATTTGATAAGACCTTTAGGTTTTATTTTGAATGATAAAAATCTGAGAAGGGTAGGGCTTGACTATTGGCAGGACGTTGATCTGGTAGTACATGATTCCTTTGATGATTTTATGGAATATAGGAATGGAAAAGGTAGAGTATTTTTAGCTACTACAAAGACTGATAAATTTTACAATGAAGTACAATATGAGGATGGCGATTATATAATGTTTGGAAGTGAGTCCAAGGGGGTATATGACCATATACATGAACAATTTCTTGAAACCAGTATAAAGATACCTATGAGGAATGATTCGGACAGATCCTTAAATGTATGCAACTCTGCAAATATAGTGCTTTATGAGGCTCTAAGGCAGTCAGGTTTTAAAGATATGAAATAATGGAGGAAAAATTATGTATGATTTGATAATATTGGGAGCCGGAGCTGCGGGCTTGTCTGCTGCCATATATGGGGCAAGAAACAATCTTAATACTCTTATTATAGAAAAAGAGATAGTTGGAGGACAGATAACCCTTACCGATGCGGTGGATAATTATCCCGGCGTTGATGATACACGCGGTACGGATTTGAGTAATGTTATGCTTAGGCAGGCTGAAAAGTTCGGGGCAAAGAAGGTAAGCGACACTATCATTTCTGTAAACCTGGAAGACAAGGTTAAGGTTTTGAAATCTTTGAATAACGAATATAGGACTAAGGCACTTATAATTGCATCGGGTGCAAATCCAAGAAAGCTTGAAATTCCGGGGGAAAGGGAATTTACAGGAAGAGGAGTAGGCTATTGTGCAACTTGTGACGGTCCTTTTTACAGCGGGTTGGAAGTGTTTGTTGTCGGTGGTGGAGATGCAGCTTTGGAAGAGGCGATTTTCTTAACCAAATTTGCAAAAAAGGTAACCATTATATATAGGGGAGACAAGCTTAGGGCGGCAAAATCCATTCAGGATAAGGCATTTGCGAATGATAAGATTTCTTTCATATACAATACAAATGTTACAGAAGTGTATGGTGACGGGGCTGTAAACAAGATGAAACTTGTAAACGGCAAAACCGGGAAGACATATTTTATAGATGCGGATCCTCAAGATAAGGAGTTCGGACTTTTTATTTTTGTCGGTTATGTTCCGAATACAGAGATTTTTAATGCAAAGTTAAATTTGGAAAATGGTTATATAGTAACTGACGAAGATATGATGACTAATATAGAAGGTGTATATGCTGCAGGAGATGTCAGAAAGAAGAAGGTAAGACAGGTAGTAACAGCCGCTTCAGACGGAGCTATAGCCGCTATCAGTGCCGGAAAATATATAGAGGATTTTAAGTTATAGGTTGAGAAGTTATAGCTAAAATATATTGAAATTTACTAATATTTATTGACTTTTGAAAAAAAATTAATAGATATCGATTTCAAAATAAAATCTTTTCAGATAAAAAGGAACATTTGGCGTAATATCTTGATAATAGGGTAACACTAATATATACTTAGCTTGTAATAATAAATTCATTATGATGAAGAAATTAGGAGGATTAATGAAAGTAGCGGTTAATGGATTCGGAAGAATCGGAAGGGATGTAGTAAGGATTATATTTGAAAGAGGCGAAAAGGACCTTGAGCTTGTTGCAATCAATGATTTAAGCGATAAGGTATCATCAGCAAGATTATTTAAGTATGATTCTTTGTACGGAAGATTTAATGGTACAGTAGAAGTTACAGAAGAAGGTTTCGCTATTAACGGTCACAATATAAAGCTTACAGCTGAAAAAGACCCTGAAGCGCTTCCATGGGCAGAATTGGGAGTTGATTTAGTTATAGACTCCACAGGTGTTTTCACTAAGAGAGAAGGCGCTGAAAAACACTTAAAAGCAGGTGCTAAGAAGGTAATAATTACAGCTCCGGCTACAGATGAAGATAAGACTATAGTAATGGGTGTAAATGATAATGAATATGATCCTGCAAATCACAATATTATTTCAAACGCTTCATGTACAACTAACTGTTTAGCTCCTCTAACAAAGGTTCTATTAAGAGAATTCGGAGTTAAGAGAGGTTTGATGACTACAGTTCATGCATACACAAACGATCAAAAGATTCATGACTTTGCTCACAAAGACCCAAGAAGGGCGAGAGCGGCTGCTTTGTCAATGATTCCTACTACAACAGGTGCAGCTCAAGCCGTAGCAAAAGCTTTACCTGAAGTTAAGGGAAAATTAACAGGATATGCTGTTCGTGTACCGGTTCCTACAGTTTCTTTGGTAGACCTTACTGTTGAGCTTGAAAGAGAAGCAAGTGTTGAAGAAATCAACCAAGCAGTAAAGAAATACTCTGAAGGCGAATTGAAGGGTATCTTAGGTTATGAAGAAGATCCGTTGGTATCTATAGATTTCCAAGGTGATGTCAGATCATCCATATTTGATCCGGCTCTTACATTAACTATGGGCAACTTAGCAAAGGTAGTATCTTGGTATGACAATGAATGGGGATATTCAAACAGAGTTGTTGATCTAGCAAAATTAGTAGCAACAAAATAAGTTTTTTATAGGCCCAGTCATTGACTGGGCTTTATATTAGTGGAGGATTTATGAAAAAGACACTTAAAGATTTAGACGTTAAGGGAAAGAAAGTTTTAGTTAGAGTTGACTTCAATGTGCCAATGTCAAAAGAAGACCCGTCCCAAATATCAGACGATACCCGTATAAAAGCAGCACTTCCGACTATAAATTATTTGTTGGAAAACGGGGCATCCGTAATTTTAATGAGCCATATGGGAAGACCTAAGGGAGAAGCAAATCCTAAATATTCTTTGGAACCTATATGCAAAAGACTTGAAGAGTTATTGGAAAAGAAAGTAGAATTTCTAAAATCGGATGTAGTAGTTGACGATGCTGTAAGATCGGCTGTTTCAAAGTTGGAATCAGGACAGGTAGCTCTTTTAGAAAATACAAGATACAGAAACGAAGAGGAAAAGAACGATCCTGCTTTTTCAAAAGATTTGGCTTCATTGGCTGACTTGTACGTAAATGATGCCTTTGGAACAAGCCATAGAGGACACGCTTCAAATGTAGGCGTATCAAGTTATTTACCTTCAGCTTTAGGA
>JAEXBH010000213.1 GCA_023394215.1 Bacillota bacterium
GATGTAGACAACTTAACTTCAGATACCTTTGAATAAATACCCTGTAAAATTTTTGAAATCGAGTTGTACTTTTCATTTATAATGATAGACTCGCCGTCATCATCAAATTTAGTTTCAGCTTCACTTATAATTTCTTTAATATCTTGGTTTATAAATCCTGAATAATTGTGTTTAGAAGCTGCATCCTGATCATTTTCAAAAATTTTGATTGAATGATAAAGTTTATTTACCTTTAAGTTTTCAGGTAAGATATTACCTATTTTTTCAAAGATTTCCTTCATCTCATCAGAATAGAAGTTAAAGTGAACTTCTTCTTTTTTGTTGCCGATCTTTTCGGCAGTTTCCATAAGTTCTTTGATACCTCTATTTTTCGTAGCAACTATAGGTAAAACCGGTACTCCAAGTTTTTTTGAAAGGGCATCTATATCAAGTTTTATATTTTCAGAATCCAACATATCCATTCTGTTAAGAGCTATAACAGTAGGTACATTCATTTCCAAAACTTGAAGTGTAAGATACAAGTTTCTCTCAAGATTTACCGCATCTATGATGTTTATGACAACATCCGGATTTTCGTTAAGTATATAATCTCTTGTGATAACTTCTTCGGAAGTGTAAGGTGACAGAGAATATACACCCGGTAAGTCAACTATATGTATTTCTTTATTTTTTCTGTAAGTTCCGACCTTTTTTTCAACAGTTACACCCGGCCAGTTACCAACATGTTGGCTTGAGCCTGTATAGGCGTTAAATAGGGTAGTCTTACCGCAATTTGGATTTCCTACTAATGCTACTCTCATACTTCTACCTCTATATTTTGTGCGTCATTTTTTCTTATTGACAATTGATAGCCTCTCACTCTGACTTCGATAGGGTCCCCAAGCGGAGCGTATTTTATGACATCGATTTGGGTGTTTTTTGTAATTCCCATATCCATAATACGTCTCTTAATCATTGGAGAACCGTTGATTTTGCTTACTTTGACACTTTGGCCAAGTTCAGCCTTATCCAATGTGATTCTTTCCATTAAACTTCCTCCACCATAATTTTTGTTGCCATCTTTGCGTCAATGGCAAAACGTGATTCCTTGATTTTTATAATAAAGCCTGAGCTGTTATTTGAAATACATTGAACTATATTTCCTTTTACAACTCCTAATTTCTTTAAAAAAGTCACAGCATCTTCGTTTCCTTTGATAGCTACGACACGATAGTCTTTATTAAAATCGGCGAATGTAAATGGCATCATGATACCTCCTATAGGTTAGTGCGCGTTAACTAACTTTAGTATAGCTCAAGACCCTGATATTGTCAATTGCAACTAACTATTTTTATGGGAAATTTAGTCTGTTTTTTTCTAACAAAATCAAATTTATGTTATATAATAATATAAAGAATTTAAGGAGTTGATAATTTGAAAAATACGTATAAATATTTAATGTGGCTTGTGGCTCTTTTTGTGCTTGTAATAAGTTTTATGAGGGCAGGTTCCGGTGGAAAAATGTATATAGAAAAGGCTAAGTATGAGGATTTTGACCCTAAGCTTGTAAATATAGTAAAAGCACAAGATTACTTTTTTAAGTATTCGACAGTTAAGGGGTTGAAGAGCATAAGCTTTAAAACATATAAACTTGAAAATGGTGAATATGAAAAGAGAAATGAAGGTATAAATTTTGAGGCCCAGTCTGAGAAGGGAAGTATAGGGATTAGGCTTAAGGATTTATCTTACAATAGTTTTTTTGCAAGTCTTATATATGAAAATTCATTTGAACAAAAAGAGTCAAAGTATACATATTTGCCCTTGGATTTGCCTATAAAAGAGGGGCGAAAACCAACTGTCATACAGTTGGAAAACAAGGAGGAAATATTTTTTGACAGGGAGATTCCTCTTTTAGTTTTCTCTTATGGCGATAATTTGAATGAAGAAGAAAAGAGAGAGTTATTTGAGAAATTTACAATTAGGGATACAAATAAGGATCTGTATTTGCTTACAGTATCTTTCAGTAAGGAAGAAAAGAATTATCTTTCTTATTTGGAATGGTTGCAACCGTCAAGGATTTCTTATGGGGACAAGCTTTTACAGATAAGTAAATATGAAGCCGTAAAATTACCCCAAGAGGCTGAAAATATAGGGAAGATATCTGAAATTTATACGGATGGGGATCTTATTTCCAAGGATGGGGTATTTATAAGTGATGGGAACCATTCGCAGGGAGATGAGATATATTATGATAAAGGCAAGGACATATATTATGTAAGGATTATGGAAGAAGATAAGTGTTATGAGTATAGAGAATATAGATAGTTTTGTAAATGAACGTATAGAAAAGTATAATTTAAGTATTTTGCAGGATCCTGCTCATTTTAAGTTTGGGGTTGATGCTGTTTGCCTTGCGAATTTTTCAAGCACTTATTGTAAAAAGAAAGTGGCAAGGGTTCTGGACTTGTGTTCAGGTACAGGTATAGTCGGACTCATATATTCCAGACTTACAGGACTTGAAAATCTTCTCTTTGTTGAAAAAGAGGAGGTTTCATATAAATTAAATTTTTATAATATAGGACAAAATAATATAGGGGCGCAAGTCCTTAATATGGATATGTTTAAGCTTAGGCTCGATGAGAATAGAGAGGCTTTTGACTATATCTTAATAAATCCTCCATATATGAAAACTTCAAGAGGGCTGTCTACTAAAACACAGAGGAAAAATATGGCAAAGATAGAAGATGATGAAAATTTTCTTGAAAAGTTTTTTTCACTTGCTTTTTTTCTGCTTAAGGATAAGGGGGAGCTGTATATGGT
>JAEXBH010000010.1 GCA_023394215.1 Bacillota bacterium
TTTCTTACCCTTAGATTTATTTCCTCTTCAAGACTTAAAATCTCTATTTCCGCAGAAATAATTTCATGTAATTTTATAAGTCTCTCATAAACATCAAGTGTATCTATGATATCTTGATATTCGGAAAGCTCCAATGCCATATATGAAGTTGCCATATCTGCAAACCTATGAGCTTCCTTTATTTCCGAAAGATTTAGAAGCAACTCTCTGGGCATATCGCTCTTAAGATCTATATACTTTTTCATGTCCTCATAACAAAGCCTTCTTATAGCTTTAAGTTCAACTGAGTCTGAAAAGTCCTTAATCTCATATTCTATAGCATCTACAAGAAAATATTCCTCATCTTCTACAAAACTTTGAATTTGAGCCCTACTTATACCCTCAACCAAAACTCTTATGTTTCCATTCGGAAGTTTTATTGTTTGTTTTATCTTAGCCAAAACACCCATCTTATTTATATTGGCCTTATCTATTTCTTCCTCTTTAGGGTCAATTTGAGTAGCAAGCAAAATTAAAGAATCCTTGATCAAAGATTTTTCCAAGGCTTTCTTTGACTTATCTCTACCAGCATCAAAATTTATAACCATATTGGGAAATATCCAAATACCTCTCAAAACCAAAAGGGGAACTTCTATATTTCTTTTTTTATAATAATTTTTCTCCATAAGATCTCCTTTCTTATTCGCCTATAATTATACCATAAAAAAACGCACTTACCTGACTCATTTACCCAATACAAGATTCGGTTAAACTTAGTCCATAGTGCGTTTCCTATATTTACAGCTTATATAAGCTACTCATAAGAAAATTTACTGTTTTTTATTTTTCTTTTGAGTTTTATTTAAAATCAATTCGGCTTCCTTGCCCTCAAGAATCGTATCTTCATCTACAATAATCTTCTTGATTTCAGGTTTTGACGGAGCTTCGTACATAAGGTCCATCAAACTTTCTTCAAGTATTGACCTAAGCCCTCTCGCCCCGGTATTTCGCTTTATTGCAAGCTTTGCAATAGCATCTATAGCCTTATCCTTAAACTCAAGATCTATGTTGTCCATTTCAAAAAGCTCTTTGTATTGCTTAATAAGAGCATTCTTAGGTTGAGTAAGGATAGTTTTCAAAGCTTCCTCATTTAGTTCATCAAGGGTCACTATAACCGGAACACGGCCTATAAACTCCGGTATAAGCCCATACTTCATAAGATCCTCCGGTATTATAGACTCCAACTTCTGTCCAAGTGTCTTTTCTTCCTTGGATGCTATATCGGCTCCGAATCCCATAGATTTCTTATCGGTTCTCTTATCTATAATTGACTCTATACCGTCAAAAGCTCCTCCGACAATAAAAAGTATATCACTTGTATCAACCTGTATATATTCTTGCTGCGGATGCTTCCTTCCACCTTGAGGCGGAACATTTGACACGGTTCCCTCTATCATTTTCAAAAGGGCCTGTTGGACT
This sequence comes from Bacillota bacterium, assembly GCA_023394215.1. Taxonomy (GTDB): domain Bacteria; phylum Bacillota; class Clostridia; order Tissierellales; family Peptoniphilaceae; genus JAUMWX01. The sequence goes on from JAEXBH010000010.1 coordinate 1,459, forward strand.
CCTTCGCCGCTTACATCTCTTGTAATGGAAGGATTGGCACTTTTCCTTGTAATCTTATCTATTTCATCAATATATATGATACCCTTTTGGGCTTTTTCTATATTATAATTTGCCGCCTGTACCAGCTTTAAGATTATATTTTCAACATCCTCTCCAACATAACCTGCTTCTGTCAAACTGGTAGCATCGGCTATGGCAAAGGGTACATCCAAAGTTTTAGCAAGAGTTTGAGCAAGTAAAGTCTTCCCTGAACCCGTAGGACCTATAAGGCAAATATTCGATTTTTGTATTTCTACGCCGCTATCCTGTCTTGAGTTAATCCTCTTATAATGGTTATATACGGAAACTGCCAAAGTTTTCTTTGCCTTATCCTGATTAATTACATATTCGTCCAAAAAAGCTTTTATCTCTTTAGGTCTCGGTAGCTTAAGGTCTCCTTTTGATTCCTCCAAAAAGAGACGATTTTCTTCTTCTATGATATCCTTGCACAGGTCTATACATTCATTACATATATAAACCCCATCAGGTCCGGAGATTATTCTGTTAACCTCGTCAGACGATTTGCCACAAAAAGAACATTGAATATCCTCTTCAAAATATTTAGACATTACAACTCCTTGTGACTTTCTATAACCTTATCTATCAAACCGTAAGAAACTGCGTCTTCAGCAGTCAGCCAATGATCTCTGTCAGTATCTCTTCTAATCTTTTCTATATCCTGTCCTGTATTTTGAGCCAAAATCCTGTTTAAGCTTTCCTTGGTCTTAAGGATTTTTTCCGCTGCAATACTTATATCTGTAGCCTGCCCTTGGGCTCCGCCAAGCGGTTGATGAATCATAATATCCGCATTAGGAAGGGCATATCTCTTGCCCTTTGCACCTGACGATAAAAGGAAGGCTCCCATAGAAGCCGCCATACCCATACAAATAGTGGAGACATCCGGTTTTATATAATTCATAGTATCATAAATAGCCATTCCGGCATACACCGAACCTCCCGGAGAATTTATATATAACTGTATATCCTTGTTTGGATCTACCGACTCAAGATATAAAAGCTGAGCAACTATAAGATCCGCCATATGGTTTTCAATCTCTCCTGAGACGAAAATAATCCTCTCATTCAATAATCTGGAATATATATCATAGGCCCTTTCGCCCCTGTTTGTTGTTTCAATAACTGTAGGTACTAACGCCATACTAACCTCCCCTTGATACCCAGAGGTATCACATAATTATTCTTCAGTTTTTTCAGCTTCTTCAACCTTCTTTTCTACAAAAACTACATTCTTTACAAGGTCTTCGATAACTTTTCTGTTCTTTATAACATCCTTAACATAGGAAACATCTACAGACTTCTTCAATCTTTCAAGCATCTTTTCATCATCTTGTCCGTATTGTCCTGCTATTTCCTTGTATTCAGCTTCGATTTCTTCTTCACTTGCTTCAACCTTATTCTTTTCAGCCAAAGCATTTAATATCAATTCAGCCTTTACCTTTTCTTCAGCTCTCGGTCTTAATTGTGCCAATACATCTTCTTTAGTGGATTGAGTTGCACTGTAAAACATATCCATAGTAAGTCCCATATGAGTTAGGTTGTGTTCATATTCACTGAACTCTCTCTCAAGCTGACTCTCAAGCATAACTTCAGGCACTGATACCGGAGTCATTTCTATAACCTTTGCCATTACCAAGTCATTTAATCTTGCCTTATTTGAAGTTTCCAACTGTTCTTGTAATTTCTTTTCTACATCAAGCTTATAGTCTTCAACTGTATCAAATTCGGATACGTCCATTACAAAGTCGTTGTCAAGTTCAGGCAGGATTTCTTCCTTAACTGCCTTAACTTCAACCTTAAATACAACATCCTTACCCTTTAAGTCTTCGGCTTGGTAGTCTTCAGGGAAAGTCAATTCCAAATCCAACTTATCAGCCTTGTTTGCTCCGATTAATTTTTCTTCAAAGCCCGGAATAAAAGTTTTTGAACCTATTTTTAAGTCATAGTTTTCAGCCTTTCCGCCTTCAAAAGCTACGCCTTCTTTAAAGCCTTCAAAATCTATGGTTACAATATCGCCTTCCTTAACCGGTCTGTCTTCAACTTCCTTAACAACCTTGTTCTTTTCTATTTCTCTTTTTATAAAGCTGTCAACGTCTGCTTCACTTACCTTTTCTTGAAGTTTTTCCACTTCTATTACCGAATAGTCAACCAACTCAGGTACAGGTTGAGTTTCAACCGTAAATGTGAATAATATAGGTTTTTCTTCTTCCAACTCATTTACGTCAACTTCAGGTCTTGCTATAGGTCTTAAGTCCAAATCTTCTATACCCTTAACATAAGCTTCAGGCAATAAAGCATCTAAAGCATCCGCCCAAAATACTTCCTTGCCGTAATTTAATTCGATAATGTGTTTCGGAGCCTTGCCCTTTCTGAATCCCGGAATATTAAATCTTCCCCTGTTCTTTAAATATGCTCCTTGTATTTCTTTCTTAAAATCTTCAAAAGATACTTCTACAGTAAATACTGCCTTGTCATTTTCATGAGATACTAA
>JAEXBH010000059.1 GCA_023394215.1 Bacillota bacterium
AATCCTTGATCTTCCGTATTTTTACCATATATTTTCAAATCATTTTTAACTTCATTTAAAACAAGACTTAAAATAATTTCAAGAGCGGTGTCACTTAAAAAGTTTTTACTCCTACCACCCTTAACCGATAAAATTTCATCAACTATAGTCCTAAAACTTTTTATCTTAATATCTACCGTAGCCTCAATATTAAGCCTCTTATAAATATCAACTTCCGATATAAGAGTAGCTTGTTCGGGTACAACAAAGTAAACCTTCTTTCCTATTTTGGTGAATTCCTTAACCTTATTTAAAATTAAGCTTCTATTGTTTTTTGCACTTCTTGATACTACTACTTTCAATCCGTCCTCCTAATCAATTAAGAGTTTAGCCACCCCGTATATACCTGCATCATTTCCCAAACTTGCAATAGATATTTGACAATTTTTTACAGAAGGAAAGGCATATTCTTTAAAATACCTGCTTACATTATCTATAAGAAAATCTCCGGCATTTGATACCCCTCCACCTATAACAAATCTTTGCGGATCTACAACAGCTGCAAGAATAGATAACCCTCTTGCAAGATGCTTGAAATATTCTTGGCAAATCATATATGCCAGTTTGTCACCATTTTTTCCGGCATCCAAAATATCCTTAGCTGAAGGCTGGTCTATATCCCTCAATGAAGACTCCATGTCATAATCAAATAGAAAATCCTGACATATATATTCAAGTCCTGTAGCTGAAGCAACCTGTTCAAAACACCTATGTCCGCCGCAGCCACATTCCCTATGCAAATCTTCTTCCAAAAACGTCATATGGCCGATTTCAGCCCCTGATCCTGTGGCACCTGAAAGTATTTGTCCATCTATTATGATTCCTCCGCCAACTCCTGTACCAAGTGTGAGAAGGACCATGCTGTCAAGCCCTTTACCGGCGCCCTTCCATTGTTCTCCCAGGGCCGCTGCATTTGCATCATTTGCCAACAAACATCTGAAACCTGTTTTTTCTTCAATATAGTCAGCTATATGCACTTCCCTGTCCCAATTTAAATTTACCGCTCTTGTAACCTTTCTTTTATTTACAACAGGCCCGGGAACTCCTATACCTATACCTAATAAATTTTCCTTACTTAACTTGTATTTTTCAAAGATTTTTTCCAAATGTTCTACCAAATCTTCTAAAATAAAGTTTCCCTCATTCTCGGTCCTCGTTATAATACTTGATTTAGCAATCAACTCCCCGTCGATTGTAAATAAACCGAACTTCATACTTCTACCGCCAATATCTACACCAATAACAAATTTATCCATACCGCCTCCAGATTTTACTATTATTTTATTATACTATACTTTAAATTCATTTTATATAATCTACTGGACATAAAACAATTTAAGTGATAAACTAAATTAGTCTTTTGAAAAGATAATATATAAGTGTTTTTAACTTGGCACCCACTTTAAAAAAATCAAGAAAGTGCCTTGATTGGCGTTTTTTTTTGCCAAAAAGGAGGAAATTTATGAAAATAAGAGATTTATCTAAACAAGCAATCATTGCGGCCCTTTACGTTGTACTTACCATAAGCATAGGGGATTTTTCCTATGGTCCGGTCCAATTCAGATATTCGGAAATCCTGAATCTGTTGGCTTTCTATAATCCTATAAATGCCATAGGCGTAACCCTTGGCGTATTTATTTCAAACTTCTGGTCACCGTTAGGTGTTGCAGATATAGTATTTGGAACCCTTCATACAGCTGTATCACTATACTTTATAAGCAAAAGTAAAAATATTTTTCTTGCCTCTATTTGGCCGGTAGTATTTTCCTTCATAATAGGATATGAGCTATCAGCCATAGCAGGATTTGAAGGAGGTTTTTTAAGCCTGACAGCGGGCGTTATGCTTTCCGAGTTTGTAATAATGTGTATAATAGCTGTAAGTGTATTTAAAATTTTAGAAAAAAATAAATCATTTATGCAAGTAGTAAAAAATTAAAAATTATAAAAACCCGATACTTTTATAATTTAAACTAAGTAAGCCCAAGAGCCGAATTTAAGATTCGACTTTTGGGCTTATTTTAAACTTTACTATACAAAATTATCCGCTTTTATTTACAATTCAATTTTTCATTATATTCTTTCACAAGCATTTCGGAAACCTCTAAATCCGAATTTATAGGTATTTTTTTACCCATAACTTTTTGAGTTGTTTCCTGTCCCTTACCTGCAAGGAAAAATACGGTGTTTTCCTTGGTTTTACCGAATTCTTTTTTAACAGCCTCTTCCCTGTTATCAAGTATTTCATATTCAAGTCCTATTTCTTTTGCATAGGAAGCAATTTCTCCGGAAATTTTTTCCCAAGGCTCATCGTAAGGATCATCCGGCACTATATAAATTTTACTGCTATACTTAGCTGCGGAAACAACCAAATCTTTTCTTCGATTTATGCCCTTTCCGCCTGTGGCTCCAAAAAAAGAAATTATCTTGTAATCCTTAAAATTTTTTTCAATTGTTTCATAACATTTTTCAAAACTTAGGGCATTGTGAGCATAATCAACAAAAAATATTATTTTATCGTCCTCTGTCTTAAATATATTTGATCTTCCAATTATAATAATTTGAGAAATAGCCTTTTTCACAGTTTCATGATCTATAGAAAAATAATCTGCTACAGCAAGGCTTGCCATGGCATTTTCTATATTATGGGCTCCTAAAATATCAAGTTCAAAGTCTTCTCCATTTATTGTAAATTGATTTTTAGCATTTACTTCCTTATCCACCCCAAAATAATCAGCCCTCTTATCCCTCATCGAAAATGTTTTTGTATTTTTATTTTTAATACGCCTTTCAAGCTCATCCAAGTGATTCATATCAAGACTATAAAAAATATTGTCCGCCAAATCGACTATTTTAAGTTTAGACTCTACATAATCCTCTATACTCGGGTGTTCCAATGGACTGATATGGTCCTTTTCTATATTTAAAATTAAAGCCAAATCAAGGTGAACCGTATTAACCCTATCATATTTCAAAGCCTGTGATGATATTTCTATTACCATGTATTCAAGACCGTTTTTAACAGCCTCACTCAAACTCTTGTATAATACCAAGGCTTCGGGAGTCGTTAAATCCGACTCAAATTCCTCATCTCCATAATAGGTAATTATTGATGAAATAATACCGCAAGGTTTCTTTCCATGACTCTCTTGATACTTATCAATTATGCTTTTTATGAACATACAGGTCGTAGATTTTCCCTTTGTCGCTGTTACCCCTACAGTCCTTAACTTTCTATCCGGATAATCATAGAAAAAAGCTGCCACTACAAGCATTGCCCTTCTTACATCCTTTACCAAAATCTTTCCTATTTCATTTCCATAGTCAACTTCCGATATATAGGCTATTGCTCCATTTTCAATAGATTTTTCTAAGAATTCCCTCTTAAAAGCCATACCCTTACAAAAAAACAGGCTTGCCTCTTCAACTTCCCTTGAATCATAGCTTATTGCATTTATCTGTCCGTCTTTATAATCCTTATCCTGT
>JAEXBH010000125.1 GCA_023394215.1 Bacillota bacterium
CTCAACCTTGTTTCAATTATATCTTTTTTACATATATAAAAATTTTTAAAATCAACAACATTGTAGTAGCAATCATTCGGATAAGGTGAAAATACAGATTTTTCTCCTTTTAGCACCCTCTTACCGAACTTTGAAAGCCTGTCCTTATAGTATTCATAAGTAGAAGGCTCTACAATAAAACTGTCATCATCTACAGGTTTGACCTGTAAGTCGGCATGATCACCTATCCTCGGATCCATATCAAGCGGCACGGTCTCGATTATCTCAATATTTAATTTTTTAAGTAAATCTCTAAGTCCCTTCTTAGCCTTGTAACTGACAATTACAGCCCTTGCAAAATCTCCCATGTTCCACCTTTTAAAAATATAGAGCTTGCAAACTGTCAAAAGTCTTTGCAAACTCATTTTTTTTATTTATTAAAATTTTCATATAAATCTTCAATATAAACTAAATCCAATTCCCCTATATATTCATGAAGCCCCCCGTCTCCTGTAAACTTATTTTTAAATACATATAAACCGTCTTCCAAACTTATATTGAAAACTCCGCCAAAATCAAATTCTTCAAAGCCCCTTGCCGCTGTGTCTTTTATAGCTTCGTTACACATCTGCAAAGAAGCATCAAGCTTTCTTTTGTGGTCGGAACTTGCAGCATAAATATAAAATGCCTTCTTATTATAGAATATGACTACACATGAAGAAAGAACCTCCTCATTATCATAAGTCTCATATAAAACAACATCCTCAAAACTTGAAAATATTCTCCTAAAATATTCAATAGGCCTGTGGTTTATTCCTTGTCTTTTTGCCATCATACCTGTAAGTTCATAAAACTTTTCCAAGTGAGAATCAAAATCCTCATCGGAAAATCTGACTCTTCTCGTTAAAAGCCCATTGGCATATGTTTTATTAATTTGATTTTTCCTCTTGCTCTTATAATCTGCAAATATTTGTTCTGGCGACCTTCCCCCAATTCTCAAGATCATATTATTCCTCGGATTGGTAAAAAATTTCTCAGCTAAACCCCTGGTCCTTATCTTAAGGTTATTCAGCCCGTAAGATTCAAGCCTTCTTATAAGGTCTTCATCATATAAAACTTCCGGATCCATCCTTAATAAAAACGCATTTTTTTCCTCTTGCAAAACTTCAACTTCCTTAAAAAGCTCCAAAAGGCTATCCCTATCTTTAAGATCACATACAGGTCCCCTCGGGGCATACATAAACGAATGTATACCGTCATTTTTCACAGAAATCACGGATAGAGCCGCCCTTATATTTCCGAACTCATCCTCTAAGTATACATAATCTCTTTCCCAATTATCCTTTACTTTAGCCCAATTTATAGACTGCATACAATGTCCATACGGACTTTCTTCTATAAATTTCTCATATTCTAAAAGTTTAGATTTATCATTTTTGTCTAATATAGGCATTTTGCCTCCTATCTTTTAACTATATATGTTCCTATAAACTCTTCCAAATATCCGTTAAAAGTTCTCTTAAATTTCAAGACTCCCGCATCAGGAGCACTGTCATCAAGTATACCGCTACATCCGAACAGGTTATACACCTGCAACTTATTTTCTAAGGCTATCTTTACCATATAATCGTGCATAGCACTTGCTCCGTTAAAAGAAAAGTATCTGTCATCTCCGCCACCCAGGAAGTAAATCATATCCTTGCCGCTTATAATAAAACAGCCGCTGTAAATATCTATAATATTTCCTTTTTCAGCTCTCAAACTCTCAATTTCTTTTATTTTACTCTCAAGATTTTCCCTTTGCTTAATATTTTCAGCCTTCTTGTTTTGATACTTCTTATCCTTATCCTTTTCAGCATATTTTTCTTCAAGTTTGGCAAGGTCTAAGTCCAAAACCGCCTCCTGCTTCCTAAACCCGTCAATAGTATCATCACAATCCATATAGACTAAAGGGAAAAATATCTTTTCTCCAAATCCTTTATAAAGAGTTCTATAAAAAAGCGGCCTCACTTGATTGTTCGTTTCTACTCTTGCATAGGTCAGAGCCTGCATCTCATCAAACTTTTCAAGTTCGGAAAAATCCATCATCCTCACCTTAATATTATCCTTTTGATACTTTCCTATCCTGTTTCTGAAAACCGAACTTGTTGATGCCAAAAAACCCTTATAATCCATATCCCTTATATCTTTAGAAAAGAAAAATCTTATAGGCACTGAGGCATCCTCATAGTACTCCTTATTGATCCTGACAAAGCCCTTTGACTCTATAGCCTTAACAAGATCTCCATTAACATCTGATTCCATTAAATCTATATCCTTATATACATTTTTAGCAAGTGGCGGATTGATGATAAATCTTCTTACTCTTAAATTTTTAAAAACCGCCTTTTTTAGTAACCCCAATATCTCGGCATACCTGTCTAAATACTCTTCTTCGACTAAGGGTCCGAAATATGCCATAGCCGTAAAAAATATCTTCTTAAATCTATAGTATATAACCAAACTTCCGGCTACTTTCTTATCTCCGTCATAAACTATAAAGAAATCACCATTTGTACCATCAAGCTTCTTCGCTTCCAAAAATTCCGGTATCTGGTTAAAAATAACCCTTGAACTTGTATTATCTATAAAGTCTTGATACTCTCTCTTATCACTTTTTTTTATTGTTAACATAGCCCACCTCATAACTTAAATTATATATCAGTTTTAAAATAATGCAAAATAAAAAGGCCCCTTGAGCCTCTAATATTCCTATATTTAATTAGCAAACAAAACGCCAAGTCTTTAAAATAAAATGGAGCGGAAGACGAGATTCGAACTCGCGACCCTCGCCTTGGCAAGGCGATGCTCTACCACTGAGCCACTTCCGCATATGGTGCCCAGAGCCGGAATCGAACCAGCGACACAAGGATTTTCAGTCCTTTGCTCTACCGACTGAGCTATCTGGGCAAATATTTACTATCGTTACCAAAATACTATAATATATTTATAAAAAAATGTCAAGTATCAAGTAATATATCCATCACTAAAATTAATTCGAACTAAGATTGGAGGCGGTAACCGGATTTGAACCGATGATAAAGGTGTTGCAGACCTCTGCCTTACCACTTGGCTATACCGCCACATCAGAGTTACCTTTTAATTATAGCAAATTTTACAGATAAATCAAGAATAAAATCACTAAATAATTTCACTAAACAAAATAAGAGTAAACCTATGCTACCGCATAAGTTCACTCTTAAATTATTTCAAACTATTTACCCTCTTTCTTCCTCTTCTTAAGCAGGAATAAAAGCAAAGCAAGAAGAACAAGTAAAACCGCTATGCCTATTATTATAAATTTATAATCTTTATTTGATGCGGATTCACTACCTTCAATCTTGGAAGCATCTTTATTATCTACAGGCTTATTGTCCTTGTCTGAAGGAGATTTTTCATCTTCCTTCTTATCTGAACTTGCTTCAAATTTAAGCAAATACTTACCTGATTCGGATGCCTCAATCATTATTTCCCCGTCTTTTTGGGTAAATTTAACATCCCTTATTATATTACCCTTATCATCTACCATATGAGCTGATAAAAGCTTTCTTGGGTCCTTAACCAGGCTTACCGAACCCGCTTTAAAAGAACCTCCGGAAAATACAAGTTCATATAAATCATTTCCAAGCGAAATAACCTTAACATCCGTTTTAGTATCCTCTTTTGAAGATGTCCTATCGACAGATCCTGATGAAATTGTATCATTAACCCTTACTTCTACTTTAGGAGTTTCCGGATTAAGCGGTTTATTAACATCTACAAAAACCTTGTCATATACAAGTTGGAATGTTCCCAAAGCTTCAACTTCAACAACAGCCTCGTTTCCGCTTACTTGAGGATTTAATTTTACCCTTTCTCCATCTTCCTTAACTAAGTAAAGTCCCTTATATTGCTTTTTATTTATAGGAAGTTTCACCTTAACCTTACCCCTCAAAGGACTTGTAAGGCTAAGCTTGAATGAATCTATCACTTCGCTGTCATTTTCTTCTTCTTTTATTTCAACCCTTAACTTGGCCTCTTTATCAAGCTCTTTTTCAGTCGCTGAAACTACTACGCCTTCAGCTGAAAGTGATACAGGGTTACTTGCTGAAAGTACAAAATTTACATCAAAAATCTTTTCAGATTTATCAGGATAAGTTACCTTTACATGCAACTTATGACTTCCTGCAGGTAGTTTGCTCACATCTTCTACAAATTCCACAAGATAATTTTCCGGTATATTTTCTATAACATCGGATATCGCTATACCTTCATGAACCTGTTTACTTATATTTTTCTTAAGCTCCAAATCAGGATATACAGGTTTATAGCGAACATGAATTTTAAATTCCTTAATATTTTGGTTGGCGTCAGACAAAGTAACCGTGATTATATCTCCGTCGCTTACACTTATTGTCTTTTCAAAACTTGCAGAATAAAGATCTTTTTTACCTATCTCGCTGTTTTGAACAACTTGATCTCCATTTATATTAAGAATATAACCGAAACCTGAATCGCTTACGATACCGCTAAGGGTAACTTCCTCAGTTCCTTCTTCCACTACAAGATAAATCTTATCTCCCTTAGTTTCAAAGGTTAAATGATTGTTCCAATCTATATTTGCAAAAGTCTTGTCAAAGAATATCTTAACACCGCCTTCATGTACAAGCTTACTTGTATAATCTTTAGCACTTATATTTATGGTATTTATTCCCTCTTGAATTTCAACCCTTGCACTAAAGGTTCCTTGAGCAAAATTTATATCTGCCGCTTGACCATTTACATATATATCTGTCCAAGTATCATTTGTTGTACCCTTTATTGTGTAATAATATTTGCCGTCAACTTCTTCAACTGTTCCTGTCGGATTCTCATCAGTTTTGATTGCCTTGCTTCCGGCAACTACGAAGCTCTCATAGGTCAATACCAACTTCTTATCAGAACCGAATGAAGGCGGAAGTGGTGGCGGTGGCGGAATAATAGGATCATTTGAAGGTTCTACCGCATAATCCAAGGATACCTTAGTAGAAAGTCCCTTTTGATCCCCATTTTTCTGAGCCACTTCCAAAATATCTCCCGGCTTATGATTTGCAACCTGTATAGTAATCTTATTGTCAAATACAGGGACCTCCTGTAATTCACCATTTATATAAACCAAAAGATCGTTGGCTGCAAATATATTGTCGTTTATTGTAGCTGTAACCTTACCATTTTTGTCTGCAACTACATTTTCTATAACCGGCGGAGTATAATCCATGATTACATCGTCCAACCTTTGCTTAGCTACAACAATTCCCTTTTCATCCAACTCTTCAACATAAGTTGTATACTTACCTTCTTTAGAAAGAAGCGTATCTATACTCACATGTCCCGCTGTAACTTCTCCTTCTCCCACAGTTTCAAGATCTAAATCAAGAAGATTCTTATAGGTAACCCTTACCTTCTTTATATTCTTATCTACAAGCTCAAGACTCAGATTTGTCGAATGATCTTTAGCTTCAGCCACCTTGGTTTGTGATCCGCTTATAAAACGAGCTGTTTTTGCAGCATCTACAGGTACTATACTTTCATTATAAGCACTGTCTTTAACTACAAGTTCTACTAACGAATCCCTTATTGCCGTATTAGGTACAAGTACGCTGTATGAAGTATCAGATAATTTCTCAGCACTGTATTGTTCTCCGTCAACATCAAGTCTTGCATAATAATATGTCAATGCAGATGCATCCTGAACGCTGAAGTTTATCCTAACTCCTCCGGCCTCCTGAGTAACACTGTCTATAGTCACCTCAGGCTTAACAGTATCGACAGATACCTTGAAATTCAAAAATTGATGCTGAGCACTATCTCTCAAATAGGCTTTAACTTGGTATGTGTATACGCCGTCTTCAGCAGGAACAAATTCTCCCGTTTTAGGATTATATATGGAGCCGTTCCACATAGCACCCAAATAAGCGGGAACTATAAACTGTTCTTTAGCCTTAATATTTGCCAAATATTGCTTAACAAAAGTTTTCTTCCTATTACTTTCGTTGAATAAAACACGAACAACATTTCCGTCCTTGTCCAAAATGCTGAATTCAAGCTTATATACATTTCTAAACATAGGAAATTGAGGCATAATTAAATCGGCTGCAGTATCTCCATTAGGAGAAATAGCCGTATTTTCATATGAATACTTGGTTCCTCCCGGAGAATTCATGCTTATACCTGCAGGCACAACTACCTCTCCCAACTGAGTAAGAAGTCTTGTGTTTCCATAAAATATATCGGAACCTTTTTGAGCTTCCTGAGAATCTATATCCTCAAAAATACTTTCATCATCCCAATTTCCGGCATATCCCATATAAGCAAAAGTCAAGGAAGGTTGATTACTGTTTGTACTTACAAATTTTATGAAACCTTCAACAAACTGATCACTTACAGAGCTTGCATCAAGAGTAAATTTAAGGCTCTTGCTCTCTCTCGGCCCTAAAGTGATTTTACTTGCACTCGCCTGTATAGTAGCGGTAGAATCATTTTCAGTAATTATATAAATAGGATATCCCTGTGCGTTGACAGTTCCTGAATCTTTAGTTGTAGTTGTTTGAACCTTACCCGGATTAACATCAAAAGTAAAACTTTCATCGGAATAGTTTGTAAGCACCGCATCAAAAGTTTTTACTCCCGTAAAATCTCTTAATTCTCCAACCGATTCTCCATCCCTACTTTCATAGGTTACAAGGACACGGTTTTTAATGGCATCATCTACCTGAATCAAGCCTGCCCCCTGTCTTCTCGGTGTGTATGCTATGCCTTCCGGAGACATAATTACGGAAGTAGTATTTATCAAAGTTTGTTTAACAAATTTTGCATAATTATTAATTCCTGATAAATCCTTCTTCAACTGTGATAAAACAATGGCTGCCGCCCCCGAAACATGAGGTGTTGCCATGGATGTCCCTGACTTATATTCATATTTATCATCATTTACCGTAGAATATATATTTCCTCCGACAGAAGAAATTTCAGGTTTAAAATCAAGTGTATTGGTTGTTCCCCATGAAGTGAAACTGCTCATATTGTTATGTTCCGGATTTTCAAAATATGATTTTTCAGGGCTAAGCATAATATTAATATTAGGGTTACTCTTAAGCAAATTCACAAGCTCTTCCCCCTTATCCTTAGGTATAAGGGTAGTAAGAATCTTGCTGGCCCCTGTTAAATCCATATTCAAATTTCCGGTCTGGTTATTGAAAACTATAACGGCCTTTGCACCTCTGTCATAAGCGTTGTTGACTTTCTTTACAAAGGTAATTTCCCCCCTTTGAACTAAAACAACCTTATTCGTAACATCTTTGTCCTTATAATCTTCATCACGACCGTATTCTACATAAACCAAAGG
>JAEXBH010000196.1 GCA_023394215.1 Bacillota bacterium
GTAACAGGTCTTGGATTGTTGGGGCTTGGCCTTATATTTGTAATTATGGGTGTATCTTCAGCAGATGTTATAACAGGTTTCGGTTTGGGAGCTTCATCCATGGCCTTATTCGGTCGTGTTGGAGGCGGTATTTATACAAAGGCAGCCGATGTAGGAGCTGACCTTGTAGGTAAGGTTGAAGCCGGTATTCCTGAAGATGATCCGAGAAATCCTGCAGTTATAGCAGATAACGTAGGAGACAACGTAGGAGATGTTGCCGGCATGGGTTCAGATTTATTTGAATCTTATGTAGGATCAATTATTTCAGCAATTACTTTGGGTGTAATTATACCTAAGATTGTGCCTCAAATAGGTTCGGAATTTGCATTGGAGCCGTTTACTGCAGCTATATTCCCTTTGCTTTTATCAGCCATAGGTATAATAGCTTCAATAATAGGTATAATGTTTGTAAGAGGTAAAGAGGGTGGAAACCCTGCCACAGCATTAAATGCCGGAACTTATGTAAGTTCCGTGATTGTAATAGTGGCTTCTTTTGCCTTAAGTAAGCTTTTATTGAACACTTATAATACTGCTATAGCTATTATAGCGGGTTTGGTTGTAGGGGTTGCCATAGGCAAGATTACAGAAGTTTACACATCAGGGGATTATAAGCATGTAAAGAAGATAGCGGATCAGTCACAAACTGGAGCTGCAACAACAATAATTTCCGGTTTGGGGGTAGGTATGATGTCTACTTTATGGCCTATAATATTTGTAGCCATCGGTATAATGGTAGCAAATGCTTTTGCAGGACTTTATGGTATAGCTCTTGCTGCGGTTGGTATGCTTTCAACAACTGCTATGACAGTTGCGGTTGATGCTTACGGTCCTGTATCCGATAATGCTGGCGGTATTGCAGAAATGTGCGAACTTCCTCATGAAGTAAGGGAAATAACCGATAAGCTTGATGCGGTAGGTAATACAACTGCTGCAATAGGTAAGGGTTTTGCAATAGGTTCAGCCGCTTTAACAGCTTTAGCTTTATTTGCTTCTTATTCACAGGTTGCAAATTTAACAAGTATAAGCTTGCTTGATCCTTTGGTAATAATAGGTTTGTTTATAGGAGCAATGCTTCCTTTCTTATTTTCTGCAATGACTATGAATTCCGTAGGTAAGGCAGCGAATGAGATGATAGAAGAAGTGAGAAGACAATTTAGGGAAGATAAGGGTATAATGGCAGGTACATCCAAGCCTGATTATGCTAAGTGTGTAGATATATCTACAGCTGCAGCTCTAAAAGAAATGGTTGCACCGGGCTTGTTGGCTATTGTTGCACCTTTGTTTGTCGGAATAGTTATGGGAACGGAAGCTTTGGGAGGAATGTTGGCAGGCGCCTTGGCATCAGGTGTTCTTTTGGCAATTATGATGTCAAATGCCGGTGGAGCTTGGGATAATGCCAAGAAATATATTGAAGAAGGTCATTTTGGCGGCAAAGGTTCAGATAGCCATAAGGCTGCTGTAGTAGGGGATACTGTAGGGGATCCTTTTAAGGATACATCAGGACCGTCTATTAATATCCTAATAAAGCTTATGACTATTGTTTCAGTAGTATTTGCACCTTTGTTTGTTTCTATAGGTGGTTTATTATAAAATTTTAAAATATCTGTCAGCCTCAGCTGGCAGGTATTTTTTTAGTTGATATATGTTATTTTTATAACGCTGATTACAAATAATAGGTTGTATTTCTTTTAAGATCCAATTTTATTCTTTCGAGGGGGTGATAGGAGAGAAAAAAATTTTGGATAACAATAGAGAAATAAAAATCCTTTTTAGGGAATATAATAGGAATTTAAACAAACTTGCTAAACTGAAGGAAAGTTTAAAATTTAGGGAAAGGTTTTTAGAAGTAGTTTATGAGAAGGAGTCAGATTATATTTCTAAGAAAGAATTTCTTAGCGTAGAGGATGAGAAGAGAAAGTTGGAGGATGAAGTAAAAGATCTTTACAAGAGGATAAACCTAAGAAATCTTTTATTTATTCAACTTGATGATGAGGCTAAGGAAATTTTTACCTATGTATTTGATAAGTACTACAGTGTGGACAAAATTTGTGATATTTTGTATATATCCCAGTCATCTTACTATAGGAAAATGAGGGAAATATACAGGAATTTGAACGAATATTATAAGAGTTTTAAACAATTATTTGAATAGGAGGTAAGTATCTCCTATTAAAAAATTGTAATAAAAATGACAGTTTTAATGCCCCCTTCATATTAAAATATAAAGAAGGCAATGTTATCCAAAAACTATTGATTCTTATAATCTATGATTACGCCATTATTATTAATTTTGTATCCTGTGATGTCGATTAAGGATATTTCACTCGTATTTACAAGGTGGGGACCTAAGTTTTCTCCATCATATATGGAGTCTATAAAGACATTTCCTTTTTCATTCCTTATATCGAGAGAACTTTCAATATAAAGTTTTGAAAGGTTGTTTATTACCTTTATGATATCTTCAACTTCTTCTTTGAAGTAAATATTTTCTATAAAGAAGCTTGAAGAATCTTTTCTTGTAATAAATTTTCCGGGAGCCTTATTAAAATATTTTTTTAGGATTGCAGTAATTAAGTATCTGGAGGATAAGGACTTTAGTATTTTGATTCTCTCCTCATAATTAAGCTCTAAAAGGACTATATCTTTTTCGGGTTTAAAATTTAATATATATACTTTGCCTATGCTGGATTCATAAGTTGAATTTATTGTATTGCCGTCTATAAGGATATTTTCCTCTTCTACATTTAAATTTTTGTAGTCAAGACATAGATTTTCATTTAGAACTATATGTGTTTTATCATCGACGAATTTCTTTTTTATAATTTTACTTTTTATTTGGCTTATGTATGGATTCATTATATACCTCTTGGAGGACCACTTGAAAAGGCCTGTTATTTCTTTTTTAATTTTTTATTTGTCGGGCATATTGATTTTTGAATTTTTTCAAATCAATTTATTTTTAATTTGCCTTATTTTATTCATATTTTACTATATTTTCCATAGAAATGGCATAAGAAAAACTATTATTTTTTTATTCCTATTTTTATGGGGGATTTTTTTCGCCTATATTTTTTCTGCATCATCAAACTATGAAAATCAGGAATTTGATTATATAAGCGGGAAATTTACGGCTATTAGGGAGGGAGAATTCATAAATCGTTATTGGCTTACAATATCTAAGTTGGATGAGAAATGTGTAAATTTTAAAGTAATATTTAAGAGCAGGAAAATTTATCCCGTAGATGCAAAAATTATATGTAAGGGTAAGTTTTTAAAAGTTGGAGGATATAGAAATTTTAAGACTTTCAACAACGAAAATTATATGAAATCCCAAGGTGTGTTTTTAGAATTGGATGCAAAAGATATAAGAGTGGATACGGATTTGAAGATGTCTATAAAAAATAGGATTTTTTCTTATTTATCGGATAGACTCGACAAAAATTTCAGTCCGAGAGCAAGTTCATTTATAGGGGC
>JAEXBH010000207.1 GCA_023394215.1 Bacillota bacterium
GTTCTGTTAAGGGGACAAACAGTCAGGTTTGTGCCTTGATGTTTGAAAGGATGAGTAAGCTAATTGAAGAAGGGTGTTTTAATAGTTAATAAGGTTGAGGATATGACTTCTCATGATGTCGTAGCTATAGTAAGAAAAAGTCTCGGCATAAAGAGGGTAGGTCACACCGGGACCCTGGACCCTATGGCAAGGGGAGTTCTTCCTATTTGCGTGGGAAATGCAACCAGGATTAGTGAATATATAATGGAGCAAGGTAAGACCTATGTAGCCGGTATGAAGTTCGGGACAGCAACTGAGACTTATGACAGCACGGGAGATGTAACCTTTACCAGTCAAAACAAAATTTTTACAAGAGAGGAAGTTGAATCGGCACTTGCTTTTTTTAAAGGACCTATATGGCAAAAACCGCCTATGTATTCCGCTATAAAGATAAATGGAAATAAGCTTTATGATTTGGCAAGGGCGGGTAAGGATGTTGATGTTCCTGCCAGACAGGTTAAGGTATATGATATAAAACTTTTAGAACTTGAAGGGGATTTTGCTCGAATTGAAATACATTGCTCCAAGGGTACTTATGTAAGGTCCCTTATCAATGATTTGGCAATTAAGCTTAATTCTTTTGCACATATGACTGATTTAGTCAGGACAAGGGTAGGAAAATTTGATATTTCGGATAGCATAAGTATTGACGAGATAAAGCAGTCAAAAGCCGACTATATTTTTTCAAGGTTAATTGATACTGATAAGTGCCTTTATAATCTTGATTCAATATTTATTGAAAATAATATAATAAATAGGCTTGTCAGCGGTCAGAGCATAAATTTAAATAATTTTGAACATACTTATGTTAAAGCACAAGGAGTAAGCGGGCTTAGCCATGTTAAAGTTTATTCGGCAAATATTTTTATAGGCCTGGCTGTTTTAAATGATAATATAGTAAAAATGGAGCGTGTCCTTTACAGTGATTAAGATAATAGATTTAGATAAAAACAATGATAAATATTTGCCGTCAGTCATAGGGCTTGGAAACTTTGACGGTTTACACATAGGTCACAGAGATATAATGGCTAAGGTGATGGAAATTGCCAAGAAAAATAATATATTGTCCTCTGTTTTGCTTTTTAAGCAGCATACAAATGAGGTTTTCACCAAGATGCCGTCTTATTATCTTACTTCCTTGGAAGATAAGATCAAACTTTTGGAAGAAATAGGAATAGATCAGGTTTTTATTATAAACTTCACCATGGAATTTGCACAACTTTCTAATGAAGAATTTATGCTTGATTTTATCAGAGACAGATTAAATGCAGGCCATGTGGTTTGCGGACAAAATTATACGTTCGGCAAGTTTGCAAAAGGCACTGTGAAAGAGCTTTTAGATTATAAGTCTGATGGAAGAATAAATTTGGATATAGTGGATGCTCATTACTATGAAGGAAGGGTAGCGTCTTCTACTATGGTAAGGGATATGATAAGAAGGGGAGATGTTGAGACTGCGGCAAAGCTTCTTACTCATCCTTACTCAATAAAAGGCAGAGTTGTACACGGGTTTAAAAGAGGTTCTTCTCTTTTAGGTTTTCCGACTGCAAATATTGAATTATCCTATAATTATATTGTTCCGGATGATGCTGTTTACCTTACTGAAGTTTTGATTGATGATAAGCTTTACTATTCTCTGACATCAGTGGGAACAAATCCTACTTTTACAGATGATAGAGCTGTAAAAATAGAGGTTTTCATAATTGACCATAGTGAAAACCTATACGGCAGAAATCTTGAGATAGGGTTTATAAAGAGGTTAAGGGGGCAAATAAAGTTTGACTCCAGCGACGGCTTGATAAATCAAATGAATCAGGATTTGAAGTTTGCAAGAGAATATATTGCAGGCATAAAATAATATTTACAATTATCTATACTTATGATAGTATATTAGGGAATGCTTTGGCTTGGTTTTAAATACTCCAGTTTAGGCTCGGTCAAAGTGTATAAAAGTTTAAGGAGAAAAAAAATGATTACTAAAGAAGAAAAAGATTTACTTATTAAAGAATACGGATTAAAAGAAGGAGATACAGGTTCTCCGGAAGTTCAAATCGCTATATTCTCTCATAGAATTAAGCAGCTTACAGAACACTTGAAGAACAATCCTAAGGATCATGCTTCAAGAAGGGGCTTATTTATGTTAATAGGTCAAAGAAAGGGCTTGTTGACTTATTTACAAAAAAGAGATATAGAAAGATATCGTTCTTTAATTAAAAAACTAAACATTAGAGGATAATAGGAGAGCGGTTTACCGCTCTTATCTTTTTATATAGCTCTTTTAAGGGCAAGTAAAGTGAGGAAGGCTCTTTTGAGAGCATGAGGAACAAGGAGAAGAAATGATAAAAAATTACACTTACAAATCCGATTACAATTCATTTGAGATTGAAATCGGAAGATTGGCTGAACAAGCTAACGGAGCATGTACAATTAAGTCTGGTGACTCTATGATTTTGGTCACCGCAGTAGCTTCAGATAAACCGAGAGACGGGATTGACTTTTTCCCTCTTACATGCGAATACCAAGAAAAAATGTATGCGGTTGGCAGGATACCCGGAGGTTATATAAAGAGAGAGGGAAGACCTACTGATGAGGCTACCTTAACTGCAAGAATGATTGACAGACCTATCAGACCTTTATTTCCTGAAGGATACAACAATGATGTTCAGGTTGTAGCAACAGTATTTTCAGCAGATCAGGATCATGATGCGGGTATTTTGGCTATGATAGGATCCTCAGTATCACTTAGCATATCAAATATTCCTTTTATGGGACCTACAGGGGCTGTTTCAGTAGGGTTTGTTGATGGACAATATATAATTAATCCTACTTTCGAACAAAAGCAGGTATCAAAGCTTGAACTAACAGTTGCCGGTACTAAGGATGCCATTATGATGGTAGAAGCCGGTGCCAAGGAACTTTCAGAAGCACAGATGCTTGAGGCCATACTTTTCGGTCATGAAGAAATAAAGAGAATTTGTCAGTTTATTGAAGGAATCCAAGCGGAAATAGGACAAGAAAAGCAGGAGTTTACAGTTAAGGAAGATGATGCAAATCTTGTTTCCTCAATAAAGGATATATTGGGAGATAGGTTATCAAAAGGCCTTCAAACTCCTGATAAGATGGAAAGGCAAGACAACCTTGATCTTTTGGAAACGGAACTTGTAGAAAAACTTGTAAATCCTGAAGCCGAGGATGCTAAAGACTTGGAAAAGAGCATAAAAGACATTTTTGATAAGCTTATGAAAACAGAAGTAAGAAGACTTATCACTGATGAACATATAAGACCTGATGGAAGACAAATGACTCAAATCAGACCTTTGTCAGCTCAAGTTGACTTGGTGCCTAAGGTGCACGGTTCCGGTTTATTTACAAGAGGACAAACTCAAGTATTAAATATTGCAACACTTGGAAGTCCTTCAGATGTTCAATATATTGACGGCTTAACAGATGAAGAAGTTAAGAAAAGATATATCCACCATTATAACTTTCCTCCATTTTCAGTAGGGGAAGTAAGACCTATGAGAAGTCCCGGAAGAAGGGAAATAGGTCATGGTAGACTTGCAGAAAGGGCTCTTGAAGCGGTAATACCTTCACAGGAAGAGTTTCCTTATGTAATTCGTCTTGTATCTGAAGTATTGAGTTCAAACGGTTCTTCATCAATGGCATCGGTTTGCGGCTCAACTCTTTCTTTGATGGCGGCAGGTGTCCCTATAAAGGCTCCGGTAGCCGGTATTGCAATGGGACTTATAAAGGAAAACGGCAATATAGCTATTTTAACAGATATTCAAGGCTTAGAAGACCACTTGGGAGATATGGACTTTAAGGTTGCAGGTACCGCAGAAGGTATTACAGCCTTACAAATGGATATTAAGATTGACGGGATAAACAGAGAAATCCTTGAAGAAGCCTTACATGATGCTAAGGTAGCAAGGATGACTATACTTGATGTTATCAAGTCGGCTATAGCTGAACCGAGACCGGAAGTATCTCCAAATGCTCCAAGGATTATGACTATAGATGTTAAGCCTGAAAAGGTAAGAGAAGTTATAGGTTCCGGCGGTAAGACTATAAATGGTATTATAGATAAGACCGGCGTTAAAATTGATATAGAAGATAACGGTCATATAACTATTACAGCAGCAAATACTGAAAGTGCTAAGGAAGCTATCAAGATGATAGAGTACATTACTCATGAAGTTGAAGTAGGTGATGTATATCTTGGTAAAGTGGCAAGGATATTGAACTTCGGTTGTTTCGTAGAATTTGCAAACGGCAAAGAAGGTTTGGTTCATATCAGTCAACTTGACCATACGAGGGTTGAAAAGGTTGAAGACTGCGTGAAGATTGGTGATGAAATTATGATTAAGGTAGTAGAAATTGATGAAAAGGGCAGAATAAACCTTTCAAGAAAGGCTCTACTTCCAAACACGCATAAATAATATGGTTCTATAATTTTTATTGGGGCGGCGAAAGTTGCCTCAATTTTTTAGTTAATAGATTTATTTTTGTTTTTTATTATTTTAAATCCTAAAAAGATAGCATTTATTACAAATCTTTTAATAAAATAATAAGAAAAATTTTTCATTTATGTTATAATAATATGAGAGTTTAAAGCATGGAGGAAGTATGGCCCAAAAGAAGAAATCTACACAAAAAAAGAATAGTGATAATCTTATTATAAGTATTGTGATAGCTTTAGTTATATTTGTATTTACCCTATCTTGTGTGGTATTTAAAGCTTCTATGGGTATAGTTGGCAGGCTTGTAAGTCAGGGTATGTTTATTGTATTCGGACTTTCAGCTTATCTTGTGCCTTTTATCCTTTTATTTTTATTTTTTGCAATCAGAAATAAGGTTTTTTGGAAAGATGCAAAGAATAAAATATTGGTTTTGATGTTTTTGCTGATGACTGCAAATGTCTTTTTGGCAACATTTTGGATAGGTGGCGGAAGTTACGGACAAATGACTGGAAACTCTTATAATCAAGCTATGAATTATAGCGGGGTCGGTTTTTTATTTACATCAATTTACTTTATATTCAATAAGTTGATAGCAAATATCGGGATTTATATTTTTACAGTTTTTGTTTTTTTTCTTTCATATTTTTATTTGTTCGATAAGTCTATAACAGCGTTTTTTAGGGGGATTTTTAAGGCACTTGCCGGAGCCTTATCAAATTCTGTGAAAGACATTAAAGAAAAGAAAAGGGAGAGAGTTAAAAAAACTGATTTTAAACTTTCTGAAAGTAGTAAGATAGAGCTTGAAAGTAAAGATCAAGAGCTTAGAGAAATCTATAGGGAAGAGATCATTCACAAAGATCCTGTCATCAATTTTCACACAGCAGGAGAAGATTCTTCTTTTGCGCAAAGTCAAAATATTTTGGAATTGCCTAAGGAAGAGGAAGATTTTTCTCCTGAAAACTATGATCAAATGGGAATGGATGATATAGATGAAGCTTATGACGACTATAATTATATAAAGCCACCGGTTGAACTTTTAAGCATTCCTCAAAAATCCAAGTCGGATAGTAGGGATATTTTGATAGAAAATGCCAGAAAGATTGAAGAGACGCTTAGAAGTTTCGGTATAGAAAGTGAAGTTGTAAATATAAACAACGGACCAACAGTTACATCTTATGAAGTAAAACCTCAATCAGGTATTAAGGTAAGTAAAATCGTAAATCTTTCCAATGACCTGTCCTTGGCTTTGGCAAGTTCGGGAGTGAGAATAGAAGCACCTATTCCGGGAAAACCTTATGTAGGTATAGAAGTTCCAAATCAAAATAAGGATATAGTTGCTTTCAGGGAACTTATTTTTAACGATGAGTTTCAAAAGGAAAACAATGATATTACAGTTGCCGTGGGTAAAAATTTATTTGGCAAACCTATTTATGCCAATATAAATGAAATGCCTCATTTGCTTGTTGCGGGTGCTACAGGTTCAGGAAAATCGGTAATGATAAATGCCATTATAATGAGTATTATATATAAGTATTCGCCTAAGGATGTCCAATTTATTATGATTGACCCCAAGATGGTTGAGCTTAACATTTATAACGGTATACCTCATTTAAGCAAGAGGAAGGTTGTTACTGATGCGGCCAGAGCTACAAATGCACTTAAGTATGCCGTAGATGAGATGATTGACAGATTTGAAAAGTTTTCGAAAATCGGATGCCGTGATATTGGAGGATACAATCAGATAGCCTTTGAAAGAGGTATGAATAAAATGCCTTATTTTGTGGTTATTATAGATGAGTTGTCAGATTTGATGATGGAAGCTTCAAAGGATGTAGAAAATTACATTACAAGACTTGCGCAGATGGGTAGGGCCAGCGGTATACATTTGATAGTTGCAACCCAAAGGCCGAGCGTGGATGTCATTACCGGGGTTATTAAGGCCAATATACCTTCGAGGATATCCTTCCAAGTATCATCGCAAGTAGATTCGAGGACTATATTGGATGCTGCAGGTGCTGAGAAACTTCTCGGCAAGGGAGATATGCTTTATTTTCCGGGCAAGTTCCCTAAGCCTATGAGGGTGCAGGGGGCATTTTTGTCAGACAAAGAAGTGGAAAATGTAGTCAACTTTATAAAAAATCAAAACGTCGTGCAATCGGATGAGTCATTTAATGATGCCATTACACAAACACAAAGCAAATCTTCGGTTTTGGAGGATCAGGATGAACTTTTGAATGAGGCTATAGAGTTTGTTATAAGAGAAAATCAAGCTTCCATATCAGCGGTTCAAAGGAGATTCAGGGTCGGTTATGCAAGGGCAGGCAGGATGATTGATCAAATGGAAAAATTAGGAATAATCGGCGAGCACGACGGAAGCAAGCCGAGAAAAATATTAAAGGATTTAAGTTACTTAGATCAACAAAATTCTGAGGAAAGTGAAAATGTGGAAGAAGTTTAATTTAGCAAACAAGTTGACCATGATTAGGTTGTTGATGGTTCCGGTTTTTATAGTTTTATTTGAAATTTTTAAAACTGACAATATTATTCCGGCTCTTGTATTCAGCTTGACTGCTTTTACCGATTTTTTGGACGGGTATATTGCGAGATCCAGAAATATGGTAACGACTTTTGGAAAATTTATGGATCCATTGGTTGATAAGGTTTTAACTCAGGCGGGTTTTATACTGCTTGCAGGGGCAGGGTTTATTCCGTCATGGACAGTTATAGTAATCGTTTTTAGGGAATTGATGATTACAGGACTTAGGACGGTAGCGGCTTCAAATAATGTAACAATAGCAGCTTCGGTCTTCGGCAAGGCAAAGACCATAAGTCAATTTGCCTCTATAATTTTATATTTACTAAAAGATACATTTGCAATCAACTTTGTTTTGTTGCAGGTGGTATTATACATCTCTGTATTTCTTACTATAATCTCAGGATTGGATTATTTGATTAAAAATTCAAAGGTTTTAGATTTGAAAGACATTTAAAGGAGGTGTTTATCATTACAAACATTAAAATTAATGATCAGGAAAAGAAAAAAGCTCTAAATGAAGCCTTTTCCAAGATTGAAAAAGCATATGGTAAGGGCGCTATTATGGTTTTGGGAGATGCGCCTAAACAACAAATAGAAGCTATATCTACGGGGGCTATAAATCTTGATTTAGCCTTAGGTATAGGTGGTTTGCCGAGGGGCAGGATAGTAGAAATTTACGGACCGGAATCGTCAGGAAAGACAACCTTAGCTCTTCACTGCGTTGCAGAAGCACAAAGAAACGGTGGGCTTGCAGCTTTTATAGATGCAGAACATGCTCTTGATGTTTACTATGCAAAGAATTTGGGAGTGGATGTTGATAATCTTATTTTGGCACAACCCGATACCGGTGAACAGGCTTTGGCCATAGTAGATTCTTTGGTTCATTCACACGCTGTGGATATAATAGTTGTCGATTCCGTTGCGGCTCTTGTTCCAAGGGCGGAAATAGAAGGGGATATGGGGGATAGCCATATCGGTCTTCTTGCAAGGTTAATGAGTCAGGCTTTAAGAAAGCTTACAGGTATAGTATCCAAATCAAATACTACTGTAATATTCTTAAATCAACTTAGACAAAAGATCGGAGTAATGTTTGGAAATCCCGAAGTAACTACAGGAGGGATTGCACTTAAGTTTTATTCAAGTGTCAGACTTGAAGTAAGGAAGGGTGAACAAATAAAAGAGGGAGAAAATTCAGTAGGTAACCGTACAAAAGTTAGGGTTGTTAAAAACAAGCTTGCAGCACCTTTCAAACTTGTCGAGTTTGATATAATGTTCGGCAAGGGGATTTCAAAGCTTGGAACTTTGATAGATACAGCCGTAGATATGAAAATTATTTCCAAATCAGGTTCATGGTATAGCTATGACGGGGAGAGATTGGGTCAAGGAAGAGAAAAAGTAAAAGCTTATTTAGAAGAAAACCCTGATACTTTAGCTCTTATTGAAAAACAGGTAAGATCAAACATAGAAGATACTAAAATATATGAAGAAAGCAATGATATCGAGGATACGAGTGATAGCGATATTATCGAATAATAAATAAGGGGATTATATGGAATATTTTTATATAATAATCGGCTTAGTAGTGGGAGTTATGCTCGGTTATATTTTAGTATGGGCTATAAAGACTAAGTCTGATAAAAATAAATTGAACTCCGCTGAAGAAATATCAAAGAGAATTATCGAAGATGCCAATAAAGAGGCTGAGGCTACAAAAAAAGAAGCTATCTTGGAAGCCAAAGATGAAATCTTTAAGTTAAAGCAAGAGATAGAAGAAGACGATAAGGAAAGAAGAAGTGAGCTTAAAAAGCAGGAAAAAAGGCTTCAAAATAAGGAAGAAAATTTAGATAGAAAAATCGAAAAGATTGATAAGAAAAATGAAGCTGTAAATAAGACGATGAAGCATGTCGAAGATATGGAGAAGGAAGCCAAGGAAATCTTGGACAGGCATATACTTGAACTTGAAAAGATATCTCAGCTTTCAAGGGAACAGGCTAAGGAAATCATAGTAAATAAGGTAAAGGATGATGCAGAGCATGAATCAGCCCTTGTTATAAGAGAGTACGAAGCAAGAACCAGAGAAAACCAACAAAGATTGGCGAGAGAGATTGTAACTACAGC
>JAEXBH010000197.1 GCA_023394215.1 Bacillota bacterium
TCAAGACTGCTTTCATCCAAATTTTCTTCCCTGGAAAATTCCTCCAAGCTCTTAGTCTTATCATCAAATACAAACCATATTTGTTGACCGCTCAGATCTTTAAGTGCAAAAATATATTTGCCGTCAAGCTCCTTCTTATTAAGCTTAAATGCCGATACTCCCAAATGCTCAACAATACTTGTTGATAAATTATACTTATCCAGAATTTCCGGCGCCAAAGTCTTTTGCTCAACTATCTCATATATTTTTGAATCTATCGAAATCAAATCTCCCAACTTTTTCAAGTTATTTTCATCCTTATATAAATACCAGGATGAATACTTGCTGTTAGGTCCGGTCAGTCCTATAAGGACATTTCCTTCACCGTCTTTATAAACCTGAAATTTTTGTCCTTTTATTGATATGGTTTCCTTATTTAATCCGTCCAAAGAAAGTTGTTTATTTGAATCATAGGACAAATCTACAAGCTCTCCCTTGTCATCCCTATATTTAAAGACAACCGCCTCAGGTGCTTTCCATGTAAACTTATATATATTGCTCGTTCCATCGATGCCTTCAACCTTTATACTATGGCTGAGTTTATCGCTTATATAAACGGATTCCAACCCTTCAACCTTGGAATTAGGGTCTTGTGCCTTAGCAAAAAAGCTTATCCTATCCACACCCTCTTCCAAGGTCAAACTATACTCGTTCACTTTGGGATCAAATTCTTCATTAAGCTTGGCTCCGACTATTTCTACACTTTCCAAAAGTGTATTGGCCTCTTCAGCCTCTTTGGTTTTTGTACCGACCAAGACTATTTGACTCACAGGTTCCGTAACTATTTCAGGACTGCCGATTCTTATCCTTGATATTTCCGTACCGTTTTTCTTTACAACCTCATATCTAACCTTTTGAAGCCCGTTAACACCGTATCTGTCAATCTTAGAGCTGCCCTCATAAATCTCATCACTCTCTATAGTTTCAGTATCAAAAGGTATATCCTCAAGCTCTTCCACAATAGAAACTTCCTCAGCATTATTATCCCCGGGATTCTCGTTAGCATTGTTATTTTCGCCCGAATTTTCACCACTTCCGGGCTCTACATTTGTTGCAACCGCTCCGGCCCTGTTATGGTCAGAGGCAAATACCTGTCCGGGTAAAATAAGGATAAGACTAAGCAAACCTATAAAAAGTCTTTTTCTTAACTTTATCATAACTCCCTCTCAAACTTTTATTTATAACATTTTATATCTATTTAGAAAATTTTTCCATAACAAATAGTTATTTTTTTATAGCAAAAGTTTTAGATATATAGGCTACTACCTTCCCTTTAGCATAATCTGTCGGGCTGTCGAATTTAATCATTACCCAGTCATCATCATAATCCACGCCTTCAACAACTTGACCTTCATAAAGATATCCATAAATATCTCCTTCAGGATTAAGGTCCTTTCTTACCTTTAAAGTACCGGCTGTTATTGTGTATGATAAAATTTGACTATTTTCATCACTTTCTTTTGTTTCCTGGGACTCTACACCTATTGAAGGTTTATTTTCTTCAAGTAATGATTTATCCGGTGCTTCTAAAATTTCCTTTTCTTCTGCAGAAGGTTTATTTTCCGGTACCGCCCTATCATCGTAATCAGATAACTCAACCCCGGTTTCATCATGGTAGTATTTCCAAACACCATCTATATACTGTTTACCGAAAGCTTGCGTTCCTGAACCTACTCTAAAGTAATACCACTTGCCATCTATACACTGTCTGCCTTCAACCATACTTCCGGATGCTATTCTAAAATAATATTTTTGATTGTTGGCAGGGTTTGTCCACCAACCTCTACGATACTCTTCCTTAGGACCGGCTTGAGACAAATAGTACCTTATTTGATCGCTTTTTGTATCTTTATAGAATTGAGTAGTACTTACCCCATCAGGATTAAAATACTTATAATTATATACACCGGTTTTACCTTCCACCGGAAGCCATAACCACTCACTCTTTGCAAGAGTTCCGTCAGCTTTAGCATACTTCCATTTTCCGCCTTCCTCTATCCACTTGTTAGTGATGGCTTCTTGGTTGTTTGATAACAAACTCATAAACTCTTTTGCCATGTAGCCTGTTTTTGAACCCTTTGCATAGTCTTCCAAGCTGTCATACTTCATTTTTATCCAACCACCCTCAACTTCAACACCTTCTATCTTCGTTCCTTCATCCAAGGTGCCATAAGGTGTACTTGACTTTGTGGGCTCAGGTCTTACATTCAACGGCCCTGATGCCACTTGATAAAAACTTACTTTGCCTATTTCTTTAGGACCTGATCCTCCTGTGTAATTGCTTACCTCGATGCCTGTTTCATCATGATAATATCTCCAAACACCGTCTATATATTGTTTACCGAAAGCTTGAGTTCCTGATCCTATTCTGAAATAGTACCAATTTTTATTTATATATTGTCTGCCTTCAACCCTACTTCCCGATGTTGTTCTGAAATAATACCTTTGTCCGTTAGAAGGATCTGTCC
>JAEXBH010000045.1 GCA_023394215.1 Bacillota bacterium
ACCGCTACCGAAAAATCTGTCATTTGTAGGATAATCATTTACCGATGTTACCTTGGCCTCATAACTTTTTCCGGTTTCAAAGTTTATAACGTCAAGCTTTGTACCAACCCCGAACTTGTCCAAATGAAGCTCTGAAATAGTACCTCTTACTTCTATGCCCTTTCCTCCGACTATTGTCATAAAAGGCTTACCGTCATTCTTAAAATCATTCGGATCTTTCACTTCGCTTACTATACCGTCTCTCTTAGCATACAAAACTCCGCCTTCCAACTGATCCTGCATTTCCTTAAGCTTTATTTCTTCTCTTCTCACCGATATATCAAGATTTTTAAGCTCATTTTCCTTTTCAATTATCGCCCTTCTTATTTCATCCCTTGTAAGTGCTCCTTCTCTCGGGTCAGGGACTTCCGGCACTTGTTCAGGCTCATTCATAATTATTTCCCTGCCGGCTATTTTTAACTTAAGCAAGACATTATCATAATCTGCCAAAAGATTTGAAAGTATCTCATCGGATAAAACAACAGAGCTTTCATAACCGGCTTCCTTGCTGTCCCCCTTATAGAAATCGAAGGAAACGTAAAGCCTTGAACCGGCGGCTTTTGCTATTCTCGAGAATTCTTTTATAAATTTACCGCTGACAAAAGCATCCCCTGTCACTGCATAATGATAGGGATTGGCAATAGAGCCTTTCAAATACGGATTTTGAATGCCTCCTTGTCCCGGACTTAAAGTTTTTAAAAAATCTATATCTTCATCCTCTGCAACAAGATCAATATTTTTCCACAAACCGTTTACCTGTTTATGTTCAAACTCCGATATGTTAGGTGTAGGTTCAGGAATAGGTACGGGTGGCGGTGCCGGTATATCCTCTCTTGGCGTCATATTCTTATATGAGCCCAAGGCTCTTTCCGCCTTTTCCATTTTAAGTCTTATATTGTCTATGCCTATTTTTTTTATCTCCAAGCTTATATTTATACTGTTTGTATTGAAGGTAATAAGTTTATCACCTTTTTTAACATGTTGTCCCTTTTTTACATGGACCTCTTCTATAACCTGATTTTGCTCGATATTTACGCTCTGACTTGCCGCATCTGAAACAAAACCTCCCATCGAAGTTGCATTGTCGAACCCGTCTGAAGCTATCATGGCAACGGGTACCACTTCAACGCTTCTTGACTCATTTCTGATTTTACCTATTATCACATAGGCCAAAGCTATTAAAGCCACAATAATAAGGGTTATGATTATCGGTTTCTTTCTACTTTTCATCAGATTCCTCCTCCCTTATAATACCGTCTACTATATGAATTATCCTCTTAGCTTTAGCTGCTACATTTGCATCATGGGTTATCATGACTATGGTAACCCCCTCATCATTTAAGGACTTAAAAAGTTCCATAACCTGCCTGCCTGATGCCTGGTCCAAAGCTCCTGTAGGTTCATCTGCAAGTATGATTCTCGGCCTATTTATCAGGGCCCTGGCTATAGCAACTCTCTGCTTTTGCCCCCCTGACAGTTGAGTCGGATAAAAATTTATACGATCTTCCAAACCAACTTTTCCCAAAGCCTCTATGGCTCTTTGCCTTCTCTCCGCCTTGGGCACTCCTGCATAAACAAGGGGTAACGCTACATTATCCATGGCGGTTTCTCCTGATAAAAGCTCAAAATTTTGAAAAACAAAGCCTATCTTATCAAGCCTTACTTTTGAAAGTTCCTTATCTGAAAGATTTGAAACATCATCGCCGTCAAGTTCATATTTTCCATCAGTAAAGTGATCCAAGCAACCTATAATATTCATAAGAGTTGTCTTTCCGGAACCTGAAGGCCCCATAATGGCTACATACTCTCCTTCTTCCACCTGAAAAGAAACATTTTTCAAAACGTCTACAGAAACAAGCCCGGTATAACTTTTATAAATGCCCTGCAAATTTAAAAGCATACTACTCACCTCTCTCCACATTTTTCATACTTTGCGTTGCCATACCTTCTTTATAGTTTTCCATAGGCCAAGCTATAAGGCTTGTCTTCTCAAGTCCCGATTTTATCTCATATAGGTTCATGGCTTCATCAAATTGACCAAGCTCTACCGCCTGTTTTTTAAGCTTATTATTTGCATCTGCCATCCATATATAGGCCTTTTCCTCTTCCATCACTATATAGGAAGCATCCAGCCATATACCATCCTTAACTACGGTGCTTTCTGATGCTATTTCAATAAAAACGTGTTGTCCCAACATAAGCCCCTTTGATGAATCAAGAGCTACATAAAAAGGATACTTACTTTGACTTTCTCCCGATGCATTTTGCCCTATAGGCATATCTCTGTTTTGAGAGTTGTCCGGCTCCAACTTAATCTCTGAAATTTTTCCGGTCCATGTTTTAGTCTCATCCTTACGTGAACGCACCAACATTTTTTGTCCAACTTTCATAGATTGTATCGAACTTTCGTCAACCTTACCCCTTACAACAAAGTCTCCCGATTGAGAGATTTGTATATAAGGTAAAGTTTGTCCGTTTTCACTTGTTTGATTTTCATTTATAGCCTTTATTGTTCCGGCGGCAGGCGCTAAAACAATGGCATTATCTATTTCTTTTTGCTTGTCCGCAATAGAAATTTGCTTATACTGAATCTCATATTGGGCCTGTCTGACAGCATTCTGAGCTTCAGATATTGACGTTTGTATATCAAGTCTGTTATTCTCACTTGCAGTCTCCAATTGACTTTGAAGATCCGCTATTTCCTTTTCTTTAGCTGCTATTATCGCATTTTGCTCTTCTATATCCAAATTTATAGTATCTATTTCTTTTTGAGCTTCGGATACATCATATCTAAACAATTGACTTTTAGCTTTTACCTGATCCCCTGCTTTTACAAAGAGCTCCGCAACCTTTTTGTCAGCTATCTTATTTATGTCTATAGCCTTTTGAGCTTCTACCACACCCGAAAAACGATCGTTCAACAAAAGTCCTCCGCCTGTAATCTCTTCTACGCTACTCACAAAAGCTACATTTTCATTCTTATTTGATGATTTATTTTTCCATAACCAAAAAACTGCAATTCCCACTATCAAAATAAACAGAACTATCAGTGCATTTTTTTTACCCTTACTCATATGTAAACTCCTTAACTTGATATTTTAAATTTCTTATATTTTATTTTCCTTTAAATGAATATAAATACCTATAATATATTATAGATGATTAAAAAACTTAAGCAAATATTTAACCGAAAAGTAAAAAACTTATTTGCAAACCTTTTTAATCTAACTTAGATTTATTTAAAATTGTGACAGTTTAAAATTAAAAATAGGAGTATGATGTAAAATCTTACCTCAATACTCCTAAAATTCCTTGCTTATAAAAGTTCCTTTATCTTACTTTCAAGCTCCTTAATATCTTCCGTAGGCTCAAATCTTCCTACAACATTCCCTTCCCTGTCTACAAGAAATTTTGTAAAATTCCATTTTATATCAGGATTTGACTTGTAATTTCTATCCACGGCAAACATAAGCGCCTTCATCTTAAGGGCCTGCATACCCTTGCCAAAACCTTCAAAGCCTTTTTGAGCTTTTAAAAATGTATAAAGTGGTAGGGCTTTTTCTCCATTTACGTCAGCCTTCTCCATGGGCTCAAACTTAAGTCCGAAGTTAAGTT
>JAEXBH010000047.1 GCA_023394215.1 Bacillota bacterium
ATCCTGAAGATATAAAGATTTCTCCAACTTCGGCAGAAGGGCTTAGAGGTGTGAGAGAGTTTATGTCATTTGCCAAATATGGTAAGATGGCTATCAAAGATTCTTTATCGGGTGAAAATGAAGATTCGGATGATAGGCTCATAGAATCTATTTGTAAAGTTTTAGATAAGAATGGATATACTTATAGCAAGTATTTTGGAAATTCTAATTTTAAAATTGATGTAGCTGTAATAGATCCTGAAGATAACAATAAATATATATGCGCCATAAGGCTTGACGGGAATAGATTTGCCTGGACGGCTACCGCCAGAGACAGGTATAATTTGATACCGAGTGTACTTGAAATGGCCGGTTGGAATATCTATATGGTTTGGGCAATAGATTGGTATTTAGGCTTTGACAGAGAAGCGGAAAAACTTATTTCTTATTTGAAGACTTTGTCCAATTTAAAATTACAAAAAGAAAGTAATAATCAAGATTCGACCAATCAAACCGATAATTTTTATGAAGAAACTCAAGAAAAACCAAAAGAAAGTTTTTCCGAAGCATTGGAACAGGAAGAAGTATTAAATGGATTTATGGAAAAATCAAATCTTTTTAATGAATTACCTTTAAAAAAGGGAGAAAAAGTATTCGGATTAGCTGTTGAAGATAAAGAAAAAAATGATTTTCAAGAAGGACAAAATTATGAGGAAATAAAAATTTCATGTTTGCCTTATGAAGAATATTCTTTCCAAGAAACATTCCCTTCAGAGGATATATATAGTAGAGAAAAGGATATAGTAAGTTTTATGGAGGCGATTGTAGAGAAAGAGGCACCTATTTCGGAGGATTTATTGTATAACAGGATTTCTCAAATTTTTTCAAATGCAAGGTTGACCAAAAAACTTTTGGATTTTCTAAAAAATTGCCTTTTTAAATGTAGATTCAAGAAAACTTTACAGGGACAGGTAACATTTTTATGGAGAAGGGGGCAAAATCCTAAAGATTATTATATAGCCAGATTCCATCAAAACAGCAAGAGAGAATTAATTTATATTTGTGATTATGAGATATCTAATGTTATATACATCAAAGCAAGGGAAAATAGTAATAAAGAAGGGTATTTGGAAATTTCTGAAAATGAATTATTTAAAGAAGTTAGTAAGTATTTTGGTTACGCAAGATTTACTGCAAATATGGAAGAATTACTTAAATCTTCTATGAAAAATGCTGTTAAGAGAGGATACCTAAAAAGAAAAAGTAAGGAAATAATTGTTTTATAAATAGAATTTACAGTAATGAAGTTTTTTAGAATTAATTAAAATATAAAAACTTGTTATTTTAATAGAAAGTGGAGAATTTTATGGAAGAAATTAAAATAGGCAATTTAAGTCTTAGATCAAGGATAGTTTTGCCTCCTATAGCAAGTTATAAGTCAAAAGGAGGTATAGTAGATCAAAATATAATAGAATATTATAAAAATTTTGCAAAAAATTCCGGGATAGGATTGATCATTACCGAGCATGCTTATATTGATATATCCGGTAAGGTAAATAAGGATCAAGTTTCATTTGCAGATGACAGTGTGCTTGGGGGACAAAAAAAACTTGTAGAAGCCGTGCATAATGTTGGAGGAGATATAAGAATATTTGCCCAAATAAACCATGGAGGTGCTCATGCTTCAAGAGAACTTAGTCATGTGGATGTTATATCAGCAAGTGAAATGGATGGAAGATTTGATAGGGCAAGGGCTCTTAGTGTGGAAGAAATAGCGATTTTAACAAAGAAATTTGCCGATGCCGCTCTTAGAGTTAAGAAGGCGGGCTACGATGGAGTTGAAATACACTGCGCCCATTCTTATCTTTTGAATCAATTTTATTCACCTATATTCAATAAGAGAGTAGATGAATATGGACCTCAAAGTATAGAAAACAGGATTAGGTTTTTGCTGGAAGTTTATAGGGAAGTAAGAAAAAGTGTGGGAGATTTTCCTGTAGCTGTAAGACTTGGAGGCTGTGACTATATGGAAGGAGGCAGCACCATAGATGATGCGGTAAAGGCTGCTCTTATACTGGAAAAAGAAGGGGTGGATCTTGTGGATTTGAGTGGTGGAGCTTGTTTTTATGCAAGAGCTGACAAGAAAGAAGCCGGATATTTTTCCGATATGTCTCAATCTGTAAAGGCAGCTATTAAAATACCGGTTTTATTAACAGGGGGTGTTTCAAATAAGGAAGAGGCATTAGATCTTATAGGGCAAAACAAGGCGGACCTGATAGGAATAGGAAGAGCGCTTATTAAGAATCCCGAGCTTGATCTGAAATATTAAGACAGATTTATACTCATATAAGAGATAGATTTTATTTCTTATATGAGTATTTTTTTTATCTTAAAAAGTTAGTTGAATTTAACTAACTAATATAGTAAAATAATAACGACGGTAACGTCGGTTTTTAGGCCGGCTTTTTGGATAGACTAATTGATATATTAGGAAATCTTTATTTTATTAATGGGAGAAAATTTTGGCAGGAGAAAGAAAAAATATTACTTGTATCAGGAAAAAAGAGATATGTCAGGCAGCGCTTGAGTGCTTCATAGAGAAGGGATTTCACAAAACCGGTATGGAAGATGTGATAAGGAGGAGTAAATTATCCAAGGGAGGGGTTTACTACTATTATAAAAGCACTAAAGAAATGATTTTTGATATTTTTATAGAAGGAAATAATTATAGGATAGGGATTATTAAGGATTATATAGAGAAAAACAAGTTGGGTGCAGCCGATTTGAAAAATCCGGATATAGTAGCAGATTTGATTGTTGAAAAGATATTGACTAAAAATCGTCTAATGAAGGTTTATGCTCAACTTTTATTGGAACTTAAGTATGACCGGGACTTATATGATACTTATATAAAAATTGTTGAAAAATCAAAACTTGATCTTGGAAAGATATTTTTTGAGCAATATAGAGATTCAAAGGATGATGAATTGTTTCTTTTATTGACTGATATAATTAATAATTTTATAGTTGGCGCAAATATTTTGGATTTGCGGGAAAATTTTGAGAAAAACAGGGATGTTTTGAAGGAGATGATAAAAGTTGTGCTTATGTCGAAGTGGTCATAGGATAAGATTTCACCCTTTGACTATTATTTTTATAAATTTGGCTTTGCCTATGATAAATACAATTTTTCCGTCAGGGAAGATATCAGTATTTACCCTTGTTTTTGCCCTTTCTATCCTACTTATATCCGGCTATATAAGAAAGTTTATAAAGTCCGTAATAATGGTAGGTTTGTTTTGGGGGATTTATAATATAGTACTTATTTATTCGGCTAGTCCGGTCCTGGCTGCAACATTAAGAATGATGATCTTATTTTTACCATGTATTGTCCTTGCATCCATATTGGTATCGGAATATAATTCCTCAGAACTTTTATCCGGCTTACAAAGTTTGGGATTGCCTAAAATATTTGTAATCGGTTTAACGGTAACTATAAGGTATATGTCCACCTTTAGGACTGAGTTTAAGATAATCAGGGAAGCAATGAAGGTAAGAGGGGTAAATTTTTCAATTAGGCATCCGGTAAGAAGTTTTGAATACCTTTTGGTACCGCAATTGTACAGGTGTTTGATTTTGAGTGGGGAATTAAGTGCGGCAGGACTCACAAAGGGCATTGATTGCCCTAAAAAAAGGACAAGTTTTTATAAGCGTAGATTTTTGCTTGTAGATTATTTGGCATTTTTTGTTTTGATTTTATCCGCTGGTTTAATTGTAGGAGGTTTTATATGAAAAAAATGATAGAAGTCAAGGACATAACTTTTTCATATGAGAATGGTGAAAGAATTTTAGATGATATAAACTTCTCTATAAAACCGGGAGAACTTGTATTGATAGCCGGGGATAGCGGCAGCGGGAAGTCAAGTATTTTGAATATAATAAACGGACTTATACCTGAACTTATAGAGGGAAATCTAAGCGGCAAGGTTTTTATAAAGGGTAAGTCGGATTTGGCAATTTATGAGAAAAGCCTTATAGCTGTGAATGTTTTTCAAAATCCCAGAAGCCAGTTTTTCACAAACAATACTAAGGCGGAACTGGTGTTTGCCATGGAAAATTATGCTTTCACATATGCGGAAATGGAGAAACGGTTAAAGGATATAAGTTTGAAATTTTCCATAGAAAAGTTACTTGATAGGGATATTTTTAGTTTATCATCAGGAGAAAGGCAACTTTTGGCACTCATGACAGGAT
>JAEXBH010000074.1 GCA_023394215.1 Bacillota bacterium
ACATAATACTGAGTCTTTACCCTACCTTCTATCTTAAAGCTGTCAACTCCGATTTCCATAAGTTTATCTATATATTCTAAGAGACACAAGTCCTTAGAATTAAAAATAAACGTTCCTCTTTCATCTTCTTCTATAGGGTAGGATTCATCAGGTCTTGTTTCTTCAACCAGCTTATACTTCCACCTACAGGATTGGGCACAATCACCATGGTTGGCATCTCTTCCGGTCATATAATTACTCAAAAGACATCTGCCCGAATAAGATATGCACATAGCCCCATGAACAAAGACCTCTATTTCCTTGTCTTCAGGTATGTTTTTCTTAATATGAGCTATTTCCTCAAGTCCAAGTTCTCTTGCCAAAACAACTCTTTTAGCCCCCATATCAAACCAAAACTTGGCGGTTTCCAAATTTGTAACATTTGCCTGAGTGCTTATATGAAGCTCTATATCAGGAGCAAGCATCTTTATTTTCATAAATATGCCGGGGTCCGCCACTATACAGGCATCGACCCCTATTTGTCCCAAATAAAGGATATACTGATCAACATTAGCAAAATCCTTGTTATGGGCTATTATATTCATAGTTACATGAACCTTTTTCCCCCTCGCATGAGCATATTCTACAGCTTCTTTAAGTTCTTCATTGCTAAAATTCTTTGAAGCTGTTCTTAATCCAAATTCTTCTCCTGCTAAAAAAACAGCATCAGCTCCAAAATCAATAGCTGTTTTCATCTTTTCTAAATCACCTGCGGGTGCCAGAAGTTCAACAAATTTCATTTATCCTCCTTATATGATATAGCAAGCCCGTCTCCTACGGGCACTATGGAAGTGCTTAAGTCCGGTTCCTTAAGCAAAACATCCAAATATTGCCTAATCCTATTGACAAGAGTTTTTTTCCTTTTAACAAGCAAATCATCACTTGCAACCATCCCCTTGTAAAGAATATTGTCTGAAACGATAAGGGCCCTATCTGCAAGCAAGGGTTTAACTTTCTCATAAAAGTTCAGATATTGCCCCTTAGCGGCATCTATAAATACCATATCATACTTATCATCTATCTCTTCCAAACTATCCAATGCATCGCCTAAAATTACCTTTATTTGCTTGTCATAACCATATTTTTTAATATTTTTACAAGCTTCATTAAACATTTCCTCACTTTTTTCCAAGCTTACAATCTGAGCATCCTCAGGACAATAATGCATGAAAAATATAGAGGAATAGCCTATAGCGGTACCTATCTCCAATATTTTTTTAGGCTTATATATCTTTATTATAGTTTTTAATAGTTCCGCCACCTCTCTATGAATAATAGGAACCCTGTTTTCTTCTCCGTATGTTCTCAATTCTTCTATAAAGAGGGACTTTTTGTTGTCCTTGTAAAGACCTTGTATATAGTCTACAACAAATTCACTATTTATATTATTCATCCTATTCCACTTCCATTATTATAGGTAAAATCAAAGGATCTCTCTTGATTTCGCTAAATACATAAGATTTAACCTTATCTCTTACAAGATACTTCATAAAAGTAGTATCTGTTATATTTTTATTCTTTATTTCTTCCACAATCTTATCTATAACTTTATAGGCTCCTTCCATAATATCCTGAGAATCCTTAACATATACAAAACCTCTCGATATTATTTCAGCCTGACCCACTATAGCCTTTTTAGTCTTATTATAAGTCATGGCTATGGTCAAAATTCCTTCCTCTGACAGGTGCTTTCTGTCTCTAAGAACAACATTACCTACATCACCTATTCCAAGTCCATCAACAAGAACCTTTCCTGCCTGAACTTCGCCGGAGATCTTGATATGATTCCTATTCACTTCAAAAACTTGACCATTTTTACCAACCAATATATTTTCTTCCGGTATACCTACTGCAACTGCTAATTCCTTATGCATCTTCAAATGCCTGCTTTCTCCATGTACAGGTATAAAAAATTTAGGTCTTACTAAAGACAACATAAGCTTAAGCTCTTCCTTTGAAGCATGTCCGGATACATGGACCTCCGCAAGCTTCGAATAAATTACATTACAGCCGAGTTCTGTCAAATTATTTATAACCCCACCCATAGAGTCTTCATTTCCCGGTATCGGTGTAGCCGAAATAATAACAGTGTCATTAGGCATAAGCTTAACTTTTCTGTGTTCGGACTTTGACATCCTTGTAAGAGCTGATAAAGGCTCTCCCTGACTTCCTGTTGTCAAAAGTACGATTTCACTATTATCAAACTTGTCGATATTATTAATATTTTGTATAGTTCCTTCTTTTATCTTAAGATAACCCAAGTCAATAGCTATCTTAACATTCTTTTCCATGGATCTTCCGCTTATAAAAAGCTTTTTGCCATAATATTCCGTAGCATCTATTACTTGTTGAACCCTGTGTAGATTTGAAGCAAAAGTCGCTACCGCAATCCTTTCCGTAGCTGTGGCAAATACATTTATAAAGGTTTCTCTAACCGATAATTCACTCATGGTATAACCGGATTTTTCAACGTTGGTACTATCGGATAAAAGAAGTAATACCCCCTCTTTTCCAAGTTGCCCCAATCTTTGCAGATCCATATAAACC
>JAEXBH010000116.1 GCA_023394215.1 Bacillota bacterium
AATTATTATCTGAATACGAATATGATGGAGACAACACTCCAATCGTTGTAGGTTCAGGATTAAAGGCTCTTGAAGATCCAGATGGAGAATGGGGAGATAAGATTGTTAAGTTGATGGAAGCTGTTGATGAATATATTCCTCAACCTGAAAGAGACACTGATAAGCCATTCTTGATGCCGGTAGAAGACGTATTCTCTATCACAGGTAGAGGTACAGTAGCTACAGGTAGGGTAGAAAGAGGTACAGTAAAAGTTGGTGATACAGTACAAATCGTTGGTTTAGTTGAAAAACCATCTGACGTAGTTGTAACTGGGGTAGAAATGTTCAGAAAGCAACTTGAATTAGCAGAAGCTGGAGATAACATAGGTGCTCTTTTAAGAGGGGTTACAAGAAATGATATCGAAAGAGGTCAAGTATTAGCTAAACCGGGAACAATCAAACCACATACTAAGTTTGAAGGCGAAGTTTACGTATTAACTAAAGAAGAAGGTGGAAGACATACTCCTTTCTTCTCAGGTTATAGACCACAATTCTTCTTCAGAACTACTGACGTAACTGGAGATATCCAATTAGCAGAAGGCGTAGAAATGGTTATGCCTGGAGATAACGCTACATTCACTATTACACTAATCAACCCAATCGCTATCGAAGAAGGTTTAAGATTTGCGGTAAGAGAAGGTGGAAGAACAGTAGCATCAGGCGTTGTTTCAAGAATTATTGAATAGTCTTAAATTCAAAGAGTTATCCTTAGGGGTAGCTCTTTTTTTGTGGGTTAAATTGCAAGTCTCCAATTTATGTTATAACAACCTCACGGTCTAAGCCGCCGCTCTTTCAGACCGCCGGACGCCTGAGAGAACGTTGAAACAAAAATTTGCAAGCTTCGCTTGCTGAAAGCTGCGCTTTCCGGAGCCTTGCTGTGCAAGTCTCCAATTTATGTTATAACAACCTCACGGCGTAAGCCGCCGCTCTTTCAGACCGTCGGACGCCTGAGAGAACGTTGAAACATAATTAGTCCACAATATCATTTTTCATGGATGAAATTATGTTATAACAACCTCACGGCGTAAGCCGCCGCTCTTTCAGACCGCTGGACGCCTGAGAGAACGTTGAAACAAAAATTTGCAAGCTTCGCTTGCTGAAAGCTGCGCTTTCCGGAGCCTTGCTGTGCAAGTCTCCAATTTATGTTATAATAAAACTATCAAATTTTTAGGAGGATACATGACAAATTTTTATAAATCTATAAGTGACAATTATGAAAAAATATTTCCTCTAAATTTAAAGATGGTTGATTTTATTTTTGAATCTTCTCAAGGAAAAAATTATTTGGATATAGCCTGTGGCACCGGACTTGCGGCTGAAGAACTTGTTAAAAGGGGTAAAAAACTTAAAGCTATAGATTTGGAATGCTCTATGGTTGAGGCTGCAAAGGATAAGGGGATAGACGCCGCTATTATGAATATGCTTGACTTGGATTTTGATGAAAAATTTGATCTTGTATATTGTGTAGGGAATTCTCTCGCCCATTTGGAATCTTTTGAAGAAGTTGAGACTTTTATAAATAAAGTTAAGATGCTGCTTGATGCAAACGGAGTTTTAATAGTACAGTTGGTAAATTTTTCCAAGTATTTAGGGAAGGGTGATGATTTCTTAGGAAAGCTTCCGAGTATAGAAAATCAAGGGATTACTTTTGATAGAAAATATTTTGCCCATGGTGATAAGATTAGATTTTATTCCATTTTATATGCAGATGGACAAATTTTGGAAAATAATCAACTTTTGCTTCCTATAGAAAGAGAACATTTGGAGAAAGTCTTAATAAAATTAGGATTTAAATGTGAATTTTTTGGCGGATTTGATAAATCTTTATTTGAGGAAGACAAATCATTTCATCTTGTAATTAGGGCGAGTTTAGGAGAATAGTATGGCTAAATTATATTTCAGATACGGATCTATGAATTCCGGTAAATCAACTTTATTGATACAGGTTGCATATAATTATGAAGAAAGAGGGATGAATGTGCTCGTCCTTAAACCTTCGATTGATACCAAGGGGGCAGATTTCCTTGTATCCAGAATAGGAGTAAAAAGGAAGGTGGATTATCTGATTAAGGCGGAAGATGATATTTTTGCTTTATTTGATAATATATCTTTAGGAAAGGATATATCCTGTATTTTAGTAGATGAGGCTCAATTTCTTAAAGCTGAACAGGTAGATCAGTTGTTTAGGATAGCGGTAGAAAAGAATATTCCGGTAATTTGCTATGGCTTAAGAACAGATTTTATGATGAACGGATTTGAAGGTTCAAGCAGGCTTTTGCTTCTTGCACATACCATAGAGGAATTAAAAACCATTTGTAGGTGTGGTAAAAAAGCTATTTTTACAGGTAGGAAAATTAACGGTAAGTTTGTTTTTGAAGGAAAGCAAGTAGCTATTGATGGAGATAAGGTGGAATATGAATCAATGTGTCCGGCTTGTTATATGAAAAGGCGTAGGGAAGAAAAAGATAGGAATCAGCTTAAATTTGATATATAAAATTTAAATGCCGGTGGGAACTGTTAAATTAATTTAATTAATTTGGCAGTTTTTCTTTTTTAAATTTTGGTAGAATGAAGCTGGTGGTGAAAAGTAATGATTAATATTTGTATGAGTGATAAAAAATATGAAGAAAGGTTGTTTAGAGCCTTGGAATTTAGAGGTTATAAACCGGTGAAGAAGGATAGTCCAGAAGGAAAAAATCCCCTTTTAGTTGATTTTCAAGTTGAAAATGAGATGTCAAAGTATTCCGTAATATTCTCTGAAAGAAAATTAAGTGGACAAATTTTTAAATATCAGTCTATTGATAAT
>JAEXBH010000154.1 GCA_023394215.1 Bacillota bacterium
TGTGAATACTTTCAGTATTCCCGTCAAAATTCTCAAAGTTTTCCAGCATCTTTTCGTATAGCTGCTTTCTCTTTATAGAACTCGCAGCATAATCAAAATAAATCATATCACACCCGTTATCTTTAATATCCCCTTCTTAA
Organism: Bacillota bacterium; assembly: GCA_023394215.1. Classification (GTDB taxonomy): domain Bacteria; phylum Bacillota; class Clostridia; order Tissierellales; family Peptoniphilaceae; genus JAUMWX01. The sequence goes on from JAEXBH010000154.1 coordinate 141, forward strand.
ATCCCTTATATATTCTTTAGGCATGCCGGTATCGGCATATGCTTTCAAATTCATATATATTTGATCAAACATCCTCTTCATATTGTTATCACCTTCTCCTGAATTATGAGGGGTAATAATTACATTTTCCGCATTCCATAAATAACTTTCTTTATCCAAAGGCTCAACATCGGTAACATCAAGAGCCACACCCATAAACTTATCCAAATGTTTCTCCAAGTCTCCTAAATTTATGAGATTTCCCCTTCCTACATTTATAAGTATAGCTCCCTTTTTCATAAGCCCAAGTTTACTGTCATTAATAAGATTGGTAGTGGCATCGGTAGCAGGTAAAATACCTATCACTACATCACACTCCCTATAAACCTCATCGGCATCATCAATAGCAAAACATCTGTCAAATCCTTCTACCATTCTGCCGTTTGTGTTAACTCCCCATACTTCCATTTCAAAAGCCTTGAGTCTGCTCGCAGTTACCTGAGCAATATGGCCCGTTCCCAAGATTCCTACCCTTTTGCCTCCCATCTCAAGCAAATCCAAGTCCATCTTCCACAGACCTTTTTCCTGTTGTTTTAAAAATTTTCTCGCTTTTTTATAAAACTCAAGTATATAAAGCACTATAAACTCCGCCATAGGTTTAGCATATCCCCTTGGATTATTGGATAAAATTATCCCCCTACTCTCTATAAAATCCTTAGGCACCTGATTAAAACCTGTACTTGGCAACATAATGTACCTTAACCTATCAAACTTCTCCATATCTAAATTTCTAAATCCGGTAAAGGTAAGCAAAACATCTGAGTCATAAATATCATCTCGATTCTTCAGTTCTCTTTCTCTAATATAATTTATCTCATAGCCAAGCTTTTCTATTTCTTTAAAATTATCCTGTCCTAAATCCACCGTTGTTAATAATTTCATTATTTTCTCCTTAGTAAAAACTATTAAGTATATTATCATCTTAATACTTATATATTGTCAATATGATAAAAAGTGTTTATACTGTTTAGAAAAATATTATAAGGGGTAAAAGTTACCTAAGACTTACTGGACTTTTTATACATCAAACGATATAATCAAAGAATAATTATAAAATTCCTTTTTATAATTGTGTCTTATTTTCCGGTTAATTATAGTCTTTAAGCCCACTAATATTAAAATTGAATATCGATAAAATTTTATTCACTTAATATTTTTCGTATAAATGAAAAATATTAAAACTAAAATACAAACAAGGAGGATAATGAAAGATGAAAATGAATAATAAAATCATTTCTTTTTTATTGGCATTTTTAGTCATGACAGGATTAATCATGCAGGATCAGATAACTGAAAGAAATTTAGTTTATGCACAGGAAAAAATTATCAAGACTATCGAATCGGATAAAAACGAAATCAGACAAGGGGAAAGTTTCGGCGTAAATGTCTCATTCGGAGGACCTGGAAGTAAGGTAACTCCTGGACAAACTGAAGAAATTAACTTCAATCTTCAAAACACAAAAATCCAATTACCGACTTCTCCAATCATTTTGAAAGATAAAAACGGCAATGAAATGGGAAAAGTTGAATTTTTCGACAACAGGGCAAAACTTAGTTTTAACGACTATGCAGCAACTCTTGACGACGTTGAAGGTGCTTTTAATTTTAACGTTTTCGCTCATTGGACCCAAGATCCGAATACACCTGGAGAGGGTTCTGTAGAAATAAACAACGGTAGCATAAGAAAAAATATAAAATTTATTTATGAAACCGGTGGCATAGCAACAGATAATATTTACAGTAAAAAGGGAGTTTGGAGAAATCTCGATCCTCAAGGTAACAGGCTTGATTGGGTATTCAGCTTCAACGCCGCACTTAAGGCTACAAACGAAAATGATGTAGATTTCAATCTTGCGGATAAGCTTGACCAAAGTATGGAATGGGATACGACTGCAAATTCAACAAACCCGTACGTTGTTAAAATAGGCGAATCCTGGTATACCTTGAACCAAGCAAGACAATTCGGAATAACAATAGATTTCCAAGGCCAAAATCTTACAATCAATATACCGAGATATATACTCTTAAACGGAACTTGGCAACGTCCCTTAGACAGAAGGGAAATCTCCATCAGACTGACCGCCAAAGTAAAGGATGAAGTTATGTTAAACCCGGATATAAGGGAGGTAACAAACACCTCCGATGCAAGGGTAAACGGAATTGATTGGGAAATAAAACCTGAAGACAACACAGACTCCGTCCTTATAATCCGTTCCGGAGGCTGGGCTTACGGAACAAAACCAGGAGAATTAAAAATTGTAAAAGTGCTAAAAGATAAAAAAATCCCTATAAAGGATGTGGAATTCTTACTTGAAAGAAAAGATGGACAAGATATTATCATAAAAGAAAACGGTTCCAATGTAAATAAAGGAAAGCAAATAAAACTTATTACAAACGAGCAGGGTGCAGCAAATATAAGAGGTTTATCAACCGGAGATTATCTTCTAAGCGAAAGCAAGGCTCCTGAATGGATAGAGTTCAAAGCAAACCAGCCTATTACAAAAGAGTTTCAAATAAAAAACGATGACTTATCCGGAAAAGAACTTACTATAGAAAACTCCAAAAAGACAATAAATATTAAAGCTGAAAAAATTTGGAAGAACCTGTCTCAGGT
>JAEXBH010000164.1 GCA_023394215.1 Bacillota bacterium
TCCTAAATGAGGTACAAATATGGGTATAATATATCTCTTTTTATTCATTAATCACTCCATACCTGATAAGGGCATCTCTTGAAGCCATTTGCTCAGCTTCTTTCTTATTTTTACCTCTTCCTTTTCCTACGGACCTTGAATTTAAATATACATCCATATAAAAAACTTTATCATGGGCAGGGCCCTCTTCCTTACACAAAATATATTTAAACTCACTGTAATTTTTCTTATGAAAATATTCCTGCAATATAGTCTTGTAATCAACAAAACTCTCAGTATTGTCCTTAAGGCTGTCCAATAAAAATTTATACTCCCTATCTATGAATGATGCGATGGCTTCCAATCCGCCGTCCAAATAAATTGCACCTGCCAAGGCTTCCATAGCATCCGCTTTTATAGAATTTTTATTCCTTCCGCCTGTCTTTTCTTCACCCTTACCAAGCAATAAAAGCGAAGCCAGCCCCAACTTATCCGCCAAATGGGCAAATGACTTTTCACATACAAGCTTAGCCCTCATTTTTGTTAAAAAGCCTTCATCCTCAAACTTCTTGTCCCTATAAATTTTTTCGGTAAATACAAGTTCCATAACCGCATCCCCTAAAAATTCAAGTCTTTCATTATGTCTCCCCCTAAGCCTGCTATGCTCATTAGAATAAGAGCTATGAACAAGGGCAAGATTTAACAAATCCTTATCCCTAAATTCATAGCCTATGTTTTTCTCAAGTTCACAAAGGGCAAGACTTCTTGTCTCATCCATAAACATACTAACCTACTTTTTTCTCTACTAAAGCTATAATGTCATTTGCTGTCTTTAGCTCATTGATTTCTTCATCTTCGATTTCTATGTTAAACTCTTCCTCCAATGTCATGATAAAATCAAGCAAACTTATTGAATCAACTTCATATTCCTTAATCAAGTCCGCATCCAAATCAAACTCGTCAACGCCCAACTCTTCTCTTATAATATCCAATACTTGTTCTTTAATCATTGTAAATCTCCTCTATATTTTTTATTACATCATTTTTTATAAATTTTTCAGCAGTATATATGGCACTTCTTATAGCCCTTCTATCAGAGCTTCCATGAGCTTTAAACAAAGGCTTTTTAACCCCCAACAATACAGCTGCTCCTACTTCCTTATAATCATACTTGGCTGCAACGCCCTTTAGGGCAGGCTTAAGCATAAGTCCTCCCAACTTTGTTAAAAACGAGGACATAATTCCTTTTTTCACCTCGGAAAACATAGTCTTTACGGCTCCCTCAGTCGCCTTAAGCATAACATTTCCTGCAAAACCGTCGGTAATTATAATATCCGCCTGACCTGATAAAAAGTCTCTTGCCTCCATATTACCTATAAAATTAAGATTGACATTTTCCTTTAAAAGCTTAAATGTTTCTTTAGACCTCATATCTCCCTTGCCGTCTTCAACACCTACATTTAAAAGTACAAGCTTAGGCTCAGGCTTATCCAGTACCCTCTTTGCATAAACCGATGCCATAACCGCAAATTGCTCAAGCATTTCAGGCTTGGAATCCATAACGGCGCCAGTATCCATAAGTATAGTCGTTCCTTTAGGAGTGGGAACCATGGCAGCAAGTCCGGCTCTATCTATGTTGCCTATTCTTTTTGTAATAAAAAGACCGCCGGCAAGCATAGCTCCCGTAGAACCTGCAGAAATAATCCCGTCATATCCTTCTTCATTTAATAAATTCAGCCCCTTAACAATAGAAGCTTCCTTTTTTCTTCTTATAGATCTTGCCGGATCGTCTTTATTTGAAATAACTTCATCGGTATCAATGTACTCTATTCTTGACTTATCTATATTTCTTCCGTTTACAATCTCCTGGGCAATATTTTTCGGCCCTACCAAAACAAAAGAAGCGCTGCTTTTTTCAAAAGCATCACAAACGCCCTCAACTATTTCAGCCGGTCCTAAATCAGACCCTAAAATATCAATTATTATCTTCATAAACACCTCACATAGCTATAGATAATAATACCATAATTTAAGCAATATAAATATATTTAAAATAAAAAAAGATAGCAAAAACTATCTTTTTACAATTATTCAGCAACTTCAACTACTGCTTTATTATCATAATAACCGCAGCTTGGACACACTCTGTGTGGTAACTTTGGTTCATGGCAATTAGGACAAACAGAAACTGTCGCCTTATTTAATCTATATGATGAAGCTCTTCTTGATGCTGTTTTTGCTTTTGAAGTTTTTCTCTTAGGTACTGCCATCTCTACACCTCCTTCAATCTTCCATAAGAATGGATACTAATTCATAATTAACACTAAGATTATATCCATTCCTATGGTTAATGTCAAATTTTATTGATAAATTATTTTACTAACTCTTGAGTGTCAAGAGCTATCATAAGTTCTTCGTTTGTCGGTACAACAAATACCTTAACCTTTGAAGACTCTTTGGATATAAGCTTTTCTTCTCTTGTGTTGTTTGCTTCTTTATCCAATTCAACTCCGAAGTTTTCTAAACCTGCAAGTATATCAGCTCTCATACTTGCAGAATTTTCACCTATACCGCCGGCAAAGCAGATGGCATCTACATGACCAAGCTCAGCCATATAAGCACCTATATACTTCTTAACTCTTTGAACAAACATATCCAAAGCAAGTTTTGCTCTTTCGTCTCCCTTTTCCGCAGCTTCTTCCAAATCTCTAAAGTCTGATGATACTCCTGAAACTCCAAGCACTCCTGATTTCTTATTTAATATATTGTTTACTTCTTCAGTGCTGTAACCCAAATCATCTTGTAAGAACAACACTATAGCAGGATCCAAGTCTCCTGATCTTGTTCCCATAAGTAAACCTTCCAAAGGAGTAAGTCCCATTGTAGTATCCACTGATTTACCATTTTTAACAGCTGTGATTGATGAACCGTTTCCCAAGTGAACTGTTACCAAATTTAATTCTGAAGAGCTCTTACCAAGCAATTCACCTGTTCTTCTTGTTACAAATTTATGACTTGTTCCGTGGAAACCGTATCTTCTGATCTTTTGTTCTTCATATAATTCGTATGGTATAGCATACATAAAACTCTTTGCAGGCATAGTTGAGTGGAAAGCTGTATCAAATACTGCTACGTTAGGCTTACCCGGTACCAACTTTTCACAAGCTTCTATACCAAGCAGACCTGCCGGATTATGAAGCGGAGCAAATTTAGTATACTCTCTGATTGCTTGCTTCAAATCTTCTGTAACAACGGTAGAATCAGTTATTTCCCCTCCGTGTACAACCCTGTGTCCTATTGCATCTACTTCATCTATACTCTTTACCAAGCCGTATTCGCTATTTGTTAGGGCTTCAAAAACTGTTCTTACAGCTTCTTCATGAGTAGGCATAGGCACTTCAACCTTAGTCTTAACTCCATCTTTTGTTTGAGTTAAAACTGAACCTTCAATACCAATTCTCTCAACAAGACCCTTTCCTATTACTTCTCTGGTGTCTACATTAAGCAATTGATACTTTAATGAAGAAGACCCACAATTAATTACTAATACTAACATGACATAATCTCCTTTTTTATATATAATTAAACTAATGTAATTATAGCAAAGAAAAAAAAGGATTTCAAAAAAATGAATACAATAGCTATTATTTGTGAATATAATCCCCTACATATGGGGCACATCTATCAAATAAACGAAATAAAAAAATCCTTTCCCCAGTCAAGGATAATAGCTCTTATGAGCGGTTCTTTTGTTCAAAGAGGCACCCCGTCAATTCTAAACAAATTTGACAAGGCAAAGTTCGCCATAGAAAATGGAATTGACCTTGTCCTTGAACTCCCAACAATAATAAGTCTTCAAAGTGCAGACTTTTTTTCCCATTACGCCGTTAAAATACTGGATGAATTAAGGGTCGTAAATTATATTTCATTCGGTATAGAAAGTGAATCGGCAAATGATTTTTATAAATTCATAAAAGAGGAGAAGTCCAAAGCGGATATTATAAACACATATATAAGTAGCTTTATTAAAGAAGGATTTTCCTACAAAAGAGCCTATATAAAAGCTATATCTCAAATTTTTTCAGAAGAATATGATTTCTTATCTTTGGCAAATAATACTCTTGCCCTGCAATATATAAAGGCATTAAATAAACTGAATTCA
>JAEXBH010000185.1 GCA_023394215.1 Bacillota bacterium
TCATTTAAGAAAGAGTTTAGAGGATATTTCTCATCAAATAAAGACACCCATAGCATCTATAAATTTACTTCTTGAGAATTTACAGGATCCGGAAATTGATGAAAGCGATAAAAAGGAAATCCTATCCTATATAAATATAGAAGTTGAGGCGATTACAGGTTTGGTTTTGACCCTTTTGAATATATCGCTTATAGAATCCGAAACGATAGAATTTAAGAGGGAGGAGATTGTTTTAGGGTCTCTAATAGACAGAGCAATTGATATTTTGGAACCCTTGAGAAGAGATAAGGGACTTAGGATTTTTAAGAGTTTGGGTGATATATCCTATAAGGGGGATCCTAAATGGGAATGTGAGATGTATTTGAATTTAATAAGAAACGCTTTTGAACATTCAAAATCCGATGAGATAAGAATATATGCAATAGATACAAATGAATATTTTGAAGTGACCATAGAAAATGCCTCCGATCATATTCCTAAGGAAATTCAGGACAAGCTGTTTGATAGATTTTTTAAGTTGTCATCTGTAGAGGGAAGTTACGGCATAGGTTTAAATTTATGTAAGATGATAGCCGAATCCAATAATGCAAAATTAAGGATGGAGTATAAGGATGATACTGCCAAGTTTATACTGAGATATTATAAGGGTGATATTTAGAATATAAGGGATTTGAAACCGGAAAGATTTAAATTTGTTTCTAAAATATTTGTTTGAGGTGCTGAGCCTTAACAGATATTTTAGAATTTTTTTATACAATAAAACAGACAAAAAGTAAAATCGACCGAAGGCAAGTTTAACGTAACTTTTTTTGCATAATAAAAAAGAAACCTTGAAATTTCAAGGTTTCCAATTTGTTTGGTGCCGGCAGTGGGACTCGAACCCACACACCCTTGCGGATAACAGATTTTGAGTCTGTCTCGTCTGCCAGTTCCGACACGCCGGCTTGTTCATTGAACTATTAAATAATAACATTTTTATTTCACTTTATCAAGCCTTATGTGATAAAATTTTTATAGAATATAAAATTTAAGTTTTATTTATTTTAGAAAAGAGGGAGAAATGAAGGAAAAAATACTCTTAATTGACGGTTCGAGTTTAATATTCAGGGCCTTTTTTGCAATAAGAAATTTGACTACAAAAGACGGGATAGCTACAAACGGAGTTTACGGCTTTATTAATATGTATAGGAAGGCTATTGATGAGGTAAATCCGGACTATGTTTGTGTTGCTTTTGACAAGAGCGGTCCGACTTTCAGAAATAAGGACTATGAGGCATATAAGGGGAACAGACAAAAGACACCGCCGGAATTATCGGCTCAATTTGGGATTTTAAAGGACATTTTGGATGTTATGAATGTTAAACATATTGCCATGGATGAATTTGAGGCTGACGATATTTTAGGGACTATTTCCAAGATGGCCGGAGAAAGGGGCATTGAATCATATATGCTTACAGGGGACAGGGATTATTTGCAGCTTGTAAGTGATAATGCCAAGGTTTTGTACACCAAGAAGGGTATAAGTGAGCTTGAAACATATGATAAGGATAAAATTTTTGAAAAATATGGGATAAGTCCTAAAGAAATGATAGAACTGAAGGGGCTTATGGGAGACAGCTCAGACAATATACCGGGGGTTCCGGGTGTCGGGGAAAAAACAGCTCTTAAATTGGTTAAAGAGTACGGTAATATAGAAAATATTTATGAAAATATAAATAATATAAAAGGTAACAAACTTAAGGAAAACCTTGAAGATAACAGGATGCAAGCCTTTCTAAGCAGAAAACTCGGCACGATTATAACAAGTGTTCCGCTTGAATACGGTATTGATGATTTCAGGATTCTTTCACCGGACAGTAAAGCTCTTTATGAGAAGTTTAAAATGTTGGAGTTTAACTCTTTAATTAGAGATTATGAATTTGAACAAGTGGAAGTAAATCATGTATATGATTTGAAATTTCTTGATAAAGCGGACCGGATTTTAACTGATATAAAGAGCAGGGGAGAATTTGTATTTGATATTTTAATTGATAATGAGAATTATATAGAAAATCCTCCAAGGTTTATAGCTATAAAAGCTTCGCAAGATAAGGCTGTTTTATATAGGATGGACACAGATAAGGACAGATTTATTGCAGATTTTAAAGGGATATTTGAGGATGATACCATAGTAAAGATAGGATTTGATATTAAGAAGTCAATATTTTTGCTTGCATCTATGGGGATAGGTTTTGAAGGTAGGTATATTGATTTAATGGTAGCTTCCTATTTACTTGACCCTTCAAGAAACAAATATACAATAGAGGATTTGGCAAATATCTATCTTGATAAGAAGATTTGTAGTGAAGAGGATTATCTGGGTAAAGGTAAGGCTAAGAAATCTTATTTCGATCTTGAGGAGGATAAGATAAGGGAGATTTTTTCCAATAATTTGTTTATCATAAGTGATTCAAAGGAGCTTATACTTGAAAAAGTTGATGAAATGAAGATGAGAAATCTTTTATTTGCCATAGAGCTTCCTCTTGTCAGGGTTTTAGCTGATATGGAGATTGAGGGAGTTTTAATTTCAAAAGATGAGCTTGAAAAGCAAGATGAAGTTATAAGTAAAAAAATAGATGAATTGGAGAAAGAAATTTATAAGGCTGCCGGTATGGAATTTAACATAAATTCAACAAAGCAACTTGGAGAAATTTTATTTGATAAGCTGAACTTGCCTACTATAAAAAAGACCAAGACAGGTTATTCTACAGATGTTGAAGTCTTGGAAAAACTTAGATCCAGTCATGAAATAGTTGAATACATTTTGGAATATAGAGGACTTAAAAAACTGAAATCAACCTATATTGACGGCCTTTATCCTTATATAATGGAGGATAAGAGGATAAGGACTATATTTAGACAGACTGTTACGGCAACTGGCAGGATAAGTTCTACAGAACCCAATCTGCAAAATATACCCATAAGGACACCGGAGGGAAGGCTTATCAGGAAGGCTTTTATATGTCCTGATGACTCTCTTTTAGTTTCGGCGGATTATTCTCAAATAGAGCTTAGGGTTTTGGCTGCTTTATCTAAGGATAAAAATATGATTGAGGCGTTTAAGGATGGCATAGATATTCATACAAAGACTGCTTCGGAAGTATTTCACGTAGGTTTGGATGAGGTTACAAAGCTTCAAAGATCTGAAGCCAAAGCGGTTAATTTCGGAATAGTTTACGGCATCAGCGATTATGGCCTTTCGAGAGATCTTAATATACCGAGAAAACAGGCTAAGGACTATATAGACAAATATTTGGCTTCATATCCTCAAATAAGTTCGTATATGAAAGAGGTGGTTGAAAGTGCAAAGCTTAACGGCTATGTTGAAACAATTTTTAACAGGAGAAGATATGTTCCTGAACTTACAAGTCCAAATTTTAATATAAGGAGTTTTGGAGAAAGAATAGCTTTAAATACACCTATACAGGGATCTGCGGCTGATATAATAAAGGTAGCCATGGTTAAGATCTATGACAGGCTTAAGGAGGAAGGGCTTAAGTCCAAGCTTATATTACAAATTCACGATGAGCTTGTTATTGAAACTAAGCTTGATGAATTGGAAACTGTTAAGAAACTTCTTGTTGAAGAAATGGAGAATGCTGTAAGGCTTGATGTAGCTCTTGTGGCTGAGATGGAAGTAGGAAAAACTTGGTATGAAGTCTAAAAAGGTAATAGGAATAACTGGATCCATAGCTACAGGTAAGTCAACTCTTGCCGGGATATTGAGGGATAAGGGATATTTCGTACTGGATACCGACAGGTTAGGGCATGAACTTATGCAGAAGGGTCAGGTTAATTATAATAATATAGTTGAATACTTTGGTAAATCCGTGCTTGGAAATGATGGAAATATAGACAGAAAGAAGCTTTCTGACTTGGTATTTTCGGATAGGGATAAACTTGAAGCACTCAATAGTTTGACTCATTTCAATATTTTTAATAAAATTAGGGATATAATTAAAAATTTTGAGGGTTCCGTGATTTTTATAGAGCTTCCTATCTTGTTTGAGTTATTGAAAGAAGGTAAGTTGGGGATAGAATTTGATGAAACTTGGCTTATTTATGTTGATAAGGACAGGCAAATAGAAAGGCTTATGCGTAGAAATGCTTATACAAGGCAGGAGGCTGTTGCAAGAGTCGAGTCTCAGATGGATATTGAAGAAAAGAGGCTTATGGCTGATTTTGTCATTGAGAACACGAGAACTCCCGCTTATATAGAAGAGCAGATTAATAAAAGATTGGAGAATCTATGAAAGTAGTAAAAAGACTTTTGATTTTTATTTTAATATTGGTAGTTTTGCTATTTGCCTTGGTATTCGGCGTGGTATATATGGGTGTAAATGATGCCCATGAGCCATATGT
>JAEXBH010000178.1 GCA_023394215.1 Bacillota bacterium
TGTTCTTGATAAAATATAGATTATTAGAGTTAAAATAAAACCCAATACAAGTATATGCGTGTGGATTTTGCCTAAGTGTCCTGTGCTTCCAAAAGCATAAAATTTTGTAAACTCCCTGTAAAAGACACCGCCTGCAAGCCCTATTATAAGCATTGTAAAAGACATGCCCAAAATATTAATAGAAGAAAATTCGCCTATGAAATACCTGTAACCTAAAATTACTATAAATAAATATGCTAAGGTCTTCGGCATCATCAAGGCTCCTACAATCGGATATTTACTGCTCAAGATAACAACCGGAATGTAGAATAAAAAGCTCAAAAGCACAAGCCACCACATACTGTTAAGCCCCTTATTTTTCCTATATTGAAAAGACCAATATACAAGCAGAATTCCCATTATGGCAAAAGGTATATTTCTATAAATACCGAACATATAATCTCCCGGCACCTGTCCCCAATTGTTTTGAGGCATCAATATCAAAAGAATTCTAAGTCCGGCTAAAATATAAATAAGCCACTTTTTATTATTATTTATATCTCCGCTTTGCCTTCTATAGTAATAATAAAACAAAACATAGAAAATAGTCATGGTTATGCTTGTTACAAATTGTCCCCAAGATAGAGCAAAAGCATGGCTTTCAAATCCCCCCGGACTCAAATGTGAAATTATCCTCGGCAACAAATGAAACCCGTCACCAAGGCCCAAAAGAATGGCCATAAGCCCAAATAAAGCCGCTCCTTCCCTTTTTTCCAACAACAGTCTTATCCCTAATGCAACAACCGTGACAAGATAAGTAACATCAAATAAACTTTCAAATACAGCCATCAAATTTTAACTCCTTCATTTATCCAAATTATATTTTTCTTATAATTTTTTAAAAATTTCTCCTGATCCCAAGCCTCCAAAAAATTCCTCTTTATAAGATCATGAATAACCGCTTTTATAAAATGTATCTTTTCAAAACCATTGGTCCCTATATGATTGCAAGATTTTAGAAAATCTATATCTTCAGCACCGCATAAGGTCTGCCATCTATTTTCAAGATCCTGAGTCCAATATAAGTACCTATTTTTATAAAGTCCATATATTTTCTTATCGAAGAGTATTTTAGCAAGTTCATCCCCGTAAATATCAAGAGAAAGCCTTAGGTCAAAGTCTTTATCCCTAAATATCTTCATAAAAAGAGCATGGATATCTGTAGTTTCCATTTTTAATATGGTAAAATAGCTGTCCTCCAGATCTTCAAAATACTGATAAAAGCTTCCCCTGGCAATATTAAGTTTATCAACTATAGTCTTAACATTTACCTGGTAAAATGCTTTGCTCTCAAACTCTTCCCTCAAAACTTTCAATATTTTTTCCTGTTTTTCCTTATTTAAATTATAAAAAGTTTCCTTTGGCATACTTCCTCCTACAAGCAAAATGACACTGTGTCATTTGTCCATATAATATATGACACGATGTCATTTGTCAAGCATTGTTTATATAAACCTAAAATTAAAAGGCAGCATAGGAGTTTCTCCTATACCACCTTTTTATCAAAATCTAAGATATCTATTAACTATTTACATAAAATTATTTAGCCCTATTTTTGTTCTTTGATAGCTTAATCAAGGCTACAAATGCCGCCATAATCAGTGCCATGTAAATATATACCTTTCCACCAAAAATATCACCTGTTTTAGGAGGAGTCTTAGGTTTTGGAATCTTAGTATTGGTTATTACACCGGTCTTTTGATCAACCTTCTTTTCATATCCTTCGACATCTACTTCATCAATCGTGTATTCATAATCCTTGCCGTTCTCATCAGTCTTCGGTAAGTCTTTAAATACATACTTCCAATTATTAGCCTGCGATAATTCAACCCTACTATACTCTTTTCCATTTCTTAGTAAGATCGCTCTTATCCTTGTAGGATTTGATGTACCTTCAGAATTTATCCAAACTTTTGATACTTCCTTCTCTACTCTCTCTTGCTTATTCTTTACAACAAAGCCCTCGATTTCAGTAACATAGCCGGCTACAGCGTCTTCCTTAATAGTATATACATAGTCCTCACCTGTCTTAGGGTTTGTCTTAGGAAGTTTATTTCCTTCCTTATCCTTATCAAAAGTATAGTTCCAGTCAGGATTGTTCACTGTAACACTGTTGATTTCAATTCCATCTCTGAATAACCTGTAAGTTATACTTGCAGGAAGTTTTTCTCCCTGTACACTGTCCCATACTTTTTCCACAGGAATAGTTATCAATACCCTTGTATTTGTTATACTAAAGTTTTCTATCACTTTTTCATAACCCTTAGGTAAAACTTCATCTATTGTATAAACATATTCTCTACCTGTATTATCAGTCTTTGGAAGCCCTTCAAATACCTTTTTCCATACATTTTCTTCAAGCCCCTTACTTAATACAATCCTCTTGTATTCCTTACCATCTCTATTTAATATAAATTCTATACTTTCAGGTCTGTCAAGGTTTCCTGATTCATCTTTCCAAGTCTTGGTTACTTCAATATCTATGGTTTCTTTAGTATTTGTTATTTGTCCCGTAACTTGATCTATAGTTTTTGTATAGCCCGGTACAGCTTCTTCATCTACTGTATATTCATAGTCCCTGCCGGTTTCATCAGTTTTAGGCAAATCTGTGAACTTATGCTTCCAATCGTTAGCTTGAGACAAAACTTCCCTCTTATACTCAACACCATTTCTTAACAGAATTGCAGTTATCTGAGTCGGATTTTCATCATCAGTCTTATTTACCCAAACCTTTGATACTTCCTTCTCTACCTTTTCTCTACTGTTTGTTATCATACCCGTAGCTTGATCTATGGACTTTGTATAACCCGGTACAGCTTCTTCATCTACTGTATATACAT